>NZ_QJSA01000018.1:0-82278 GCF_003586265.1 Pseudomonas jilinensis
GTGAGAGTAGGTCATCGTCAAGCACCAAATAGAAAACCCCGCCAATCGGCGGGGTTTTTTATTGGGCTTATGAAAACCCTCTCTTACTGATTGGCAGATTTTGCCCGGATTCCCTCGCATCAATGGCAACCGGCACCTTTGTGCAACCCGTGGGGGAGCGTGTTGGGCATGTTGGCGCGAGTTGGGTCAGGCCGGCTGAGTGGCTTTGGCCCATTCCTGTTCCTGTAGCTGACGCCACATGATCTTGCCAGTCGCCGAGCGCGGGATGCTGTCGACCAGTTCGACGACTTCCGGACACTTGTAGGCAGCCATGTGTTCATGGCACCAGGTGATGATGTCTTCGCCGCTGGGTTGCTGATCGGCGGCCGGGACCACAACTGCCTTGACCGTTTCACCCCGGCGAGGATGCGGCATAGATATGATGCAGACCTCGCGGATGGCTGGGTGGGCATACATCAGCGACTCGACTTCGGCGGGCCAGACCTTGTAGCCAGAGGCGTTGATCATGCGTTTGACCCGGTCGACCAGGAAAAAATAGCCCTGTTCGTCGTAATAGCCCAGATCGCCGGAGCGGAAGAAGCGCTTGCCATCCAGTTCGATGAAGGCTTCGGCGGTGGCTTCGGGCTTGTTCCAGTAGCCTTGGAAGATCTGCTCGCCGGCCATGACGATTTCGCCAGTTTCATGCGGGCCAAGCTGCTCCAGGGTATCGACGTTGATCACTCGCGAATCCACTCCGATGGTTGGGATACCCAGGCACTGGGCCTTGCAGGCCTGGAACGGATTGGCGTGGGTGGCGGCCATGGTTTCCGATAGGCCATAGCCCTCCATGTAAATCAGCCCGGTCTTGGCCTCTAGCTTATGTGCAACGGCGGCTGGCATGGCCGCGCCACCACCACCGATGCCTCGCAGGCTGCTGATATCGTAGTTATCGATATCTGGGTCGCTTAGCATGTCGACTACCATGGTCGAGATGTTGCGCCAGGTGGTGACCTGGTGGCGCTGGATCAGTTCGGCGGCGACCTTGCGGTCCCAGCGAGTCATCACCACAAGCGTGCCGCCGACATACAGGGTGCTGTTCATGCACGACTGCATGCCGGTGACGTGAAACATCGGGACTGAGACCAGGTGTACCACGTCATGCTGGGCGTTGGTCCAGACCGCACCGTATACCGCTGAGGCCAGTACGCTGTGATGGGTGTGGGCGCAGCCCTTGGGATTGCCTGTGGTGCCGGAGCTGTAGGGGATTACCGCCAGATCATCGGGGCCGGCACTCAGAGGTGGTGGTGCACAAGCGGCTGCCAGGGCCTGTTGCCAGCGGGTCACTCCAGTTGAAACGCTAGCACTGGGCTTGAGCAGAACCGCTTCGGGTAGCGGCAAGTCGGTCGGCTCGCTCAGGTATTCGCTATAGGCCGTGACCAGTATTTCTCGCAGATGGCTGATGCCTACTTGCGGGGCGATGAACTCCAGCAGTTCTTCGGCGCAGAGTGCGACCTGGGCCTGGGTATCGTCGATCAGATAGGCCAGTTCGGCGCTGCGGTTCATCGGGTTGACCGGCACCACGACAGCATTGGCGCGCAGGATGGCGAAGAAGCCGATGATGTACTGCGGGCTGTTCTGCATATACAGCAGGACACGGTCGCCGGCCTTGACGCCGGCCTGCTGCAGATAGCCAGCCAGTGCTTCGGCCTCGGTGAGCAGTTGGCGATAGCTGATTGCCGAGCCGTAGTACAGGATCGCCGGGTGCTCGGGGTAGCGCAGCGCCGATACCGTGATGTTGTGGAACAGATTGGTGTTGGGCAGTTCAAGCTGCCTGGGTACCTGATCCGGCCATACCTGATAGTGCCGATCGAACATGCCTTAGCCCCCTTGCCGTACTGGTTGTCGTTATCTGGATCAAGGTTGTATGGCCCTAGGTTAAACCCTGCTGCGTCACGCTGTGAACAGCCAGTCACACGGGTGTTGTCCGGTCATAACTGTAACGCAGGTAGTCCGCTTGCACGCCGGCTCAAAGCACCGTCTTCATAGTGGATGAGTTATAGTATGGGGATGCAAAATCGAGGAGACAGACCGATGAGTCAGGACCGTGTGATCATATTCGACACCACTCTGCGCGATGGTGAACAGAGCCCCGGCGCGTCCATGACCAAAGAAGAGAAGCTGCGTATTGCCAAGGCGCTGGAGAAGCTGCGGGTCGATGTGATTGAGGCCGGCTTCGCTATTGCCAGTCCCGGCGATTTCGAGGCGGTTAAGGCGATTGCCGATACCATCAAAGACAGCACCGTGTGCAGTCTGTCACGGGCGGTGGATGCCGATATCGATCGCGCCGCCGAGGCGCTGGCCGGGGCCAACAGTGGCCGCATTCATACCTTCATTGCCACCAGCCCGATCCATATGCAGTACAAGCTCAAGCTCGAGCCTGATCAGGTTGTCGAGCAGGCGGTGCGTGCGGTCAAGCGTGCACGCAACCTGTGCGCGGATGTGGAGTTCTCCTGCGAAGATGCCGGGCGCTCGGAAATCGACTTCCTGTGCCGGATCATCGAGGCTGCCATCGCTGCCGGCGCTCGCACCATCAACATTCCCGATACCGTTGGCTACGCCATTCCGCACCAGTTCGCCGAGACCATCCGGGCGATCATCGAGCGGGTGCCGAATGCCGATCAGGCGATCTTTTCGGTGCACTGTCATAATGATCTGGGGCTGGCGGTGGCCAACTCGCTGGCGGCAGTGACGGCTGGTGCGCGTCAGGTCGAATGCACCATCAATGGTCTGGGCGAGCGGGCCGGCAATGCCTCGCTGGAAGAGATTGTCATGGCGATTAAGACCCGCCATGACGTATTGGGTGTCAGCACCGGGATCGTCACCGAAAATATTCTCAGTACCTCGCGCCTGGTGTCGGGCATTACCGGTTTCCCGGTCCAGCCGAACAAGGCGATTGTCGGCGCCAACGCTTTTGCCCATGAGTCCGGGATTCATCAGGACGGGGTGCTCAAGCATCGCGAAACCTACGAAATCATGAGTGCCCAGTCGGTCGGCTGGCACACTAACAAGCTGTCGCTGGGCAAGCTGTCCGGGCGCAACGCCTTCCGCTCACGGCTGGAAGAGTTGGGTATTCAGCTCAGCGGTGAAGAGCTGAATGCAGCCTTTGCCCGGTTCAAGCAACTGGCTGACCGCAAGCACGAGATCTTCGACGAGGATCTGCAGGCGCTGGTCAGCGATACCTTGACCGAGGTGGTCGAACACACCCGGCTGGTGCATCTGGAAGTGGCCTCACGGATGGGCGAGGTGCCCGAGGCCTATGTCCAGATCAGTGTCGATGGCGAAGAGCGCGAGGCCAGGGCCCAGGGCTCCGGGCCGGTCGATGCCACGTTCAAGGCCATCGAGAAGATCATTGGTTCGCAGGCCACCCTGCAACTGTACTCGGTCAATGCGATTACCGAAGGCACCGACTCCCAGGGTGAAGTGACCGTGCGGCTGGAAAAGGCCGGGCGAATCGTCAATGGCAACGGGGCCGATACCGATATCGTCGTGGCATCGGCCAAGGCCTATATCAATGCGCTGAACCTGATGCAGGCTGGGGCTTACAAAGCTCATCCGCAGGCGGCTGACGTTTGATGCTGGAGCCTACCCGACTGGGATATCTGCAAGCCATGGGAGTCAGCTCCTGGCTGCCACGCGAGCCACTGACGCACGCGCCGCCACGCTTGCCGGCCGAGTGGCCGGTACTGGCGCAGCCGCCGCAGGAGCCCGAGATCGCGGCGCCGCCCGTCCGTGAAAACCTGTCGCCCGCTGAGACTCCAGTGGTCCGGCGCCGGCCTGAACTGGTTCGTCCGGGGCGGGCGGTCGAAGCACCAGTCCCCCCGGTAGTCGAACCGCCAATTGAACCCGAGGACGCTCGCAGCCAGGTTGCGCTGGAGCCGTTCTATCTGCAGCTATGGCTGGCCGGCCCCTGTGCCCTATTGCTGGAACTGCCGGAACCGGGCCTGGAAAGTGGCATGCCGGTGCGGCGCTTGCTGGACGATATTGTTCGGGCGGCAGGGTTGCCCGGTTTGCGTCTGCTGGCTGATTTCCGCTGGCCGCTAAACCGCAATCCGCAGTTTGATCGCAGCGCCCAGGCGGCGCATCTGGCCTTGCAGGCCTTCATGCAGGGACGCCTGGAAGAACAAGGGGTGGTGTCGATCGGCTGCTTCGGTCCGCGTGCGGCGCTGCTGGGCGAGCCGGTCCCTGAGCAGGCGTTTGAGCTGTTCCAGCGTGAGCTGGCTCTGGATCAACTGGCTCCGGCCTGGTTCTGCCCGGAGCTGCAGAGCCTGATGAATGAACCAGCAGAAAAGGCCCGGCTATGGGCGTTGTTGCGCCGGGTCATGCGGCGCTGGCAGGAGCGTGAATGAGTGCAGTGCGTTTTCGGCCGATGACCGAGGCCGATATCGATGCGGTTCTGAAAGTCGAGTTTGCCGCCTTCAGCCATCCCTGGACCCGGGGAATTTTTCTCGATTGCCTGAAATCCGGTTACGAGTGCTGGCTGATGTTTGCCGGCGATCAGCAAGTCGGGCATGGTGTGCTGATGACGGCTGGCGATGAGTCTCATCTGCTCAATATCACTGTCAAGCCGGAGAATCAGGGCAATGGCCTGGGTTTGCAGTTGCTCGAGCATTTGATGCAGCAGGCCCGGGCACGCCAGGCTGAGGTGGCGTTTCTGGAAGTGCGTGAATCGAATCAGAGTGCTTTCCGTCTCTATGAGCGTTTTGGTTTTAACGAAATTGGTCGACGCAAAGGCTATTACCCGGCAGTCGGTGGGCGTGAGGATGCCCTGGTCATGGCCTACTCGTTGCTTGATTAGGTGACGTGGCTGGAGCTATCGGCGTCCGACACCGGTAACCAATCAAAAGGGAGCGGATGATGCCGGATCTGAAGCAGTTGTTCGTCAATAACCGGCAATGGGCCGAAGCGATCAAAGAAGAAGACCCCGAGTTTTTCAGCAAGCTGGCTGGCCAGCAGGCCCCCGAGTATCTGTGGATCGGCTGCGCTGACTCGCGGGTACCGGCCAATGAAATCGTTGGCTTGTTGCCGGGTGAGCTGTTCGTCCATCGCAATGTTGCCAACGTGGTGTTGCATACCGACCTCAATTGTCTGTCGGTCATGCAATACGCCGTCGATGTGCTCAAGGTCAAGCACATCATTGTCACCGGCCATTATGGTTGTGGCGGCGTGCAGGCGGCGATGCGCAACCGCCAGTTAGGACTGATCGATGGCTGGCTGCGCTCGATTCGCGATCTGTACTACGAAAACTGGGATCGGCTTGAGAAACTGCCGGACGACGAAACCAAGCTTGATCGGATGTGCGAGTTGAATGTGATTCAGCAGGTCGCCAATGTCAGTCACAGCAGCATTGTCCAGAATGCCTGGCACCGCGGTCAGGATCTAGCGGTGCATGGCTTTATTTATGGGATCAAGGACGGCCATCTGAAAAACCTCAATGTAACTGTCCGGGGGCTGGAGCAGATTCCCGAACAGTACCGGTTGAGCTTGCCTTGATGCTTTCTGCCCGGCACATGGCCATGGTAGGCCTGGTGGTCTGCGCTCTGGCCTGGGCCGGGAATGCCTTGCTGGCTCGTGCCACTGCCGGGCTGTTGCCACCGATCGGGCTGTCTTTCTGGCGCTGGACCACGGCGCTGCTGTTGCTGTTACCTTTTACTGCACAGGGGCTATGGCTGCACCGGCAAACGCTATGGCGTCAGCGCTGGCGGGTCGCAGTGCTGGCGGCGCTGAGTATCTCCTCCTACAACACGCTGCTGTATCTAGCGGCCCAGAGTACCACGGCGATCAACATCACTCTGGTCAACACCGGCTTGCCGGTAGCGGCATTCATCTGGTCAGTGCTGTTGCTGCGCGAATGGCCAAGTCTGTTGACCCTGGCCGGCACGCTGTTGTCGTTCTGTGGCCTGCTGGTGATTCTGACTTCCGGTCAGCCGGCCAATCTGCTGGAACTGGCCTTCAACAATGGCGACCTGATCATGGTGCTGGCGGTCATGACTTGGGGGCTGTACTCGGTCTTGCTGCGGCGCTGGCCGGTGGCGGTGCCAGGGTTGACGCTGTTGGCAGCTATGCTGTTGTGCGGAGTGCCGCTGCTGCTGCCGTTCTACCTGTGGGAGCTGGCGCGGGTCGGCGGCATGCCCTTGAGTTTGCCTGCTTTGGGCGCGGTGGCATATACCGCAGTGTTCGCCTCGCTGCTGGCCTACTGGGCCTGGAACAATGGAGTCCGGGTCCTGGGCCCGGCAACTGCGTCACTGTTCAGTTATCTGATGCCGGTCTTTGCTGCTCTGCTCGGGGTGCTGTTGCTGGGTGAGCATTTGCGCTGGTTCCATCTGCTGGGAGGTGTTCTGACCTTCCTCGGCTTGCTGTTGGCGACCTGGTCAGGGCGCAGGAGTCATTGATGCGGCTGTGTGTAATCCCTGGTGATGGCATTGGCTGTGAAGTGGTTCCGGTCGCGGTCGGCGCTTTGATGCGTTTGTTACCCGAGCTGCAAGTTATCGAGGCGCAGGCCGGTTGGGACTGCTTTCAGCGTAGCGGTGAGGTGGTTCCGGCAGCGACCCTGGCGGCGATGCGAGAGTGCGGGGCTGGCTTGTTTGGTGCAGTGTCCTCACCGACCCGGCCGGTCGAAGGTTACCGCAGTGCGA
The DNA here is from genome assembly GCF_003586265.1 of Pseudomonas jilinensis. Lineage (NCBI taxonomy): Bacteria > Pseudomonadati > Pseudomonadota > Gammaproteobacteria > Pseudomonadales > Pseudomonadaceae > Pseudomonas > Pseudomonas jilinensis. The sequence continues at coordinate 6,672 of NZ_QJSA01000018.1, forward strand.
TCCTGACCTTGCGTCAGCAGTTGGGGTTGGCCGTCAATCTTCGTCCGGTCAGAAGTTGGCCGCTGGTATCACCCCGGGCGGGCATCGATATGCTGATCCTGCGGGAAAACAGTGAAGGTCTGTATGTCGGGCGCGAGTCCATGTCGGGGCCTGACAAGGCAATAGCCGAGCGACACATCAGCCGCCAGGCCAGTGAACGGATCGCCGGTTTTGCCGCGCAGGTGGCTCGTCAGCGCTCGGCGCGGCGGATAACCCTGGTTCACAAGGCCAATGTGCTGCCGCTGACTTGCGGGCTGTTCCGCGATAGTTGTCGGCAGATTCTGACCGAGCAGGGGCTCGATCATCTGGTGGATGAGCGGCTGGTGGATGTGGCAGCGCTGCAGTTGGTCGAGCGTCCCGACGCGTTCGATATTCTGCTGACCACCAATCTGTTTGGCGACATCCTCTCCGACCTGGCCTGCTACTGGTCCGGTGGTCTGGGTATGGCGCCGTCACTGAATCTGGGGGAGGGTATCGCCCTGGCCGAACCGGTGCATGGCAGTGCCCCGGATATTGCCGGTACCGGTCAGGCCAATCCGCTGGCGGCGCTGCTCAGTGCTGCCTTGCTGTTACGCCATCACTGGGCGTTGCCGGAACTGGCTGAACGACTTGAGAGCGCGGTGGCTGCTACGCTGGAGAGCCTTGGTAGTCTTGAGCTTGGGCGGAGCACTACGCTGACTCTGGAACGTGAGGTGTTGCGGCGGTTGTGAGTCGTTGATCAGCGACTAGGGTCGTAGCATTGGGCTGGTTAGCGGGCAATAAAAAAGGGCCAAGCCGAAGCTAAGCCCTTGAAAAGGTTGGTGGCTACACCTGGACTTGAACCAGGGACCCCAGCATTATGAATGCTGTGCTCTAACCAGCTGAGCTATGTAGCCATCCGAGGCGCGCATTATTCAGTTGCCAGCGCCTAAAGTCAAGTCTTTGTCCGCATTTTTTTGTCTGCCATTTCAAGTGCTTAACCTGGTGCCGAGGCTAGCGGCTGTCCAGATGCAAGAGGCTGGCGATGCTGCCGTCAGTGGCAGGGGTGGCGCTGCTGACATCGACCATATAGATACGTTCGGCGTCCAGCCCGGCCCGGTCTACCAGGTAATCCTTGATGCTGTTGGCGCGTAGTTGGGCCAGGCGGCGTAGCAGTTGTGAGCTGTGGCCCCAATAGGTCAGCAGTGCTTCGCGCAGCTGGTTGCTGCGCTCTTCCCGGTTCAGCTCCTGCCATTCTTCCGGGGGTTGCTGTCCAAGCTCTGAGCGGTAGATGGCTTCCAGCAGCACCGGCTTCTGTTTGTCATCGACCTGCAGGTCGGCGGCTGTGGCGGGTACGGCCTGACCGCTGCTCTGCAGGGTTTGATACCAAAGTTCCTGGTAGGCACGTTCCAATCGTCGCTCGGCAATGTACTGGCCATCGCTGTCCTGAGCGCTGGTGCCCTCAACCTCAAGTGCCAGATTGGGTCGCTCGTTCAAAGCGTTGGCCAGGGTGTCGAGGGCCTGTAGTGCATTGGTGTCGAGTTCGACACTGCCCGGTGCGAAGCTGATCTGGCTGAGGTCGGCGTCACTGGCGCCAACCAGCCCGGCGATGAATTTGAACGGCGCCTGGGTTGCCCGCAGTACCAGGTTGCGCAGGGTTTGCCAGACAATCGGCATAACGCTGAATTCTGGGTTGTTCAAGTCGCCGCTGATTGGTAGTTCGATATCGATATTGCCACGGGTGTCCTTGAGCAGAGCTACGGCCAGGCGAATCGGCAGGTTCACGGCATCCGAGCTGTCGACCCGTTCGCCCAGTTGCAAGTCTTCTAGCAACAGCTTGTTGGCGGCATTCAGCTGGCCTTGCTGGATACGGTAATGCAGATCCAGATTGAGCCGGCCCTTGCGGATTCGGTAGCCGGCGAACTTGCCGGAGTAGGGCGTAAGGGTGGTCAGTTCCAGATTGCGCCAGGTAGTGGCGATGTCGAGACTGTTGAGTGGATCGAAGGGGGTCAGTTCGCCCTTGATTTCGACCGGTGCGTAGCGGTCGACCTTGCCGGTGATGTTGACACTGGCTGCCAGATTACGCTGGTTGTCGAGCGTGCCTATGCGGCCGTTGAGCTGTTCCAGGGCGGTGGCGAAATTCGGCCGGAGACTGAAATCGGCGAAGTTGGCTGAGCCGTCTTCGATGACGATGCCGGCAATCTGGATGGCCAGGGGCTGACCGGGGTCGTTTGCGCTGCTGGTGGACTCGGGCTGTGGAACCAGCAACTCGCTGAAGTTGGTGCTCAGGTCGTCATTGATGATCAAACGGGCATAGGGCTGGTGGATACGAATCAGGCCGGTTTTGAGTCGGTCTGAGCGGTAGTCGATGGCCTCCACGCTGAGCTGCTGCCATTTGAGCAGGTCGCGCTCGCGTGCCGAATCGCGTACATGGAGTTGGCGTACACGAGCATCGCCGCTGACATTCAGGTTCAGTGGTTCCAGCGCGTTCAGTGCGACCTGCAACTGGCTGTCGAGCAGGCCGCTACGCAGGTCGATATTGATGAAGGGAGCGATATAGGACTGGCTCAGGCGCAGGTCTATGTCGCTGAGTACGGTTTGCAGGTTGGCGCTGATTGGGTTGAGGCCAGCCTGTCCTTGCAGCTTAAGCTGGCCCTGGGGCCCCAGGCCGGTGTCCAGAACCAGGTTGAATGGGCTTTCGCTCAGGCTGTCGAAGTCGCTCAGCGTCAGGTTCAGCGGCCCGACCTCCAGGGCTACCGGTTGCTCGGGCTGGCGGTCCTGCAGATGCAGGTGGTAATTGCTCAATTGCGCCTGTTCGACGATGAGTTGCCAGGGCCGGGTGGTAGTGCTGGCCTCACTGCTTTCGTGGTCTTGCTCGGCAGGTGGCTGCGTGCCGTTGTCACTGGGCAGGAGTTTAAGCCAGTCCAGTTCGCCATCGGCCTCGCGTGCAGCCCAAGCTTCAAGATCCTGGCTGGCAAGGCGGCTGATCAGCACCTGCTGAGCGGCCAGGTCTGCCTGGCTGATATCGATTTCCAGATTGCCCAGGCGCAGCAGGGGCTGTGCGCTGGCGCTGTCGAGCGCCAGGTTGGTCACCTGCAGTTGGGCGTTTTCCAGGCGTAGTTCGGTGCCTTGTGCCAGATCAAGCTGGTAGTGGCTGCTGAACTCGCCCTGGCCATCCTTGAGGTGCAGAGGAATTGTCTCCAGGACATAGGGCCAGAACGGCGCAAACTGAATGTCGCTGAGCTGTAGCTGGCCGGTAGAGCCTAGTGGACTCAGGCTAACCTGGCCTTGCCATTGCAGTTGTGCACCATAGGGGCCTTCGGCAAGCAGGCGCATGTCGGCGCGATCTTCAGGCAGGGTGCTGAGGTTATAAAGGGTCAGGTCCAGGGCGTCATAGCCGAATTCAACCGGCTCCTGCGGGCGCAGATCCTGAAAGTGCAGGCTGTTGCTGATCAGGCTCAGGCGATCGATGCGCAGGGGGAAGATGCCGTCTTGTTCTGGCTTGTCGTTCTCGGGTTCGCTGGCCGGCAGCTCGAACAACTGGGTCAGGTTGAGGGTGCCCTGAGCGTTGAACAATACTTCGGCGTGGGCGCGTTCCAGTTCGACATCGGCCAGATGCAGGGCACCGCTCCACAGGCTCTTGAGTTGCAGGTTGGCGTGCAGGCGGCGGAAAGCCAGTTGCGGGCTGTCCGGTTCGCCCAGGTGAAAATGCCAGAGGGTCAGCTCCAGGGTAAACGGATTGAACTCCACCTGTCTGACCTTGGCCGGGACCAGCGCCAGTTTGCTGAGCTGATGGTTGAGGGTATGCAGGATGATGCCGGGGACCAGCAGAAAACCCAGCAGGCAATACAGGAACAGGGCAATCAGCAGTTTGGTGGCGATGGATTTGGCGCGCTCTTCCATGGACAGACTTCTCCATAAACCGGTCCGTCAGAGTATGGCACGTTTGGCGTCAGGCAGGGCTGCAACAGGACCGGACAAAAACAGAAAAGCCGCTTGAGCAAGCGGCTTTCCAGGATGGCTGCTGATCAGACGTTGAAGCGAAAATGCATCACGTCGCCATCCTTGACGATGTACTCCTTGCCTTCCAGGCGCCATTTGCCGGCTTCCTTGGCGCCGGCTTCGCCGTTGTACTGGATGAAGTCGTCGTAGCTGACCACTTCGGCGCGGATGAAGCCCTTTTCGAAGTCGGTATGGATTACGCCGGCTGCCTGCGGGGCGGTGGCGCCGATCTTGACGGTCCAGGCGCGGACTTCCTTAACCCCGGCTGTGAAGTAGGTCTGCAGGCCGAGCAGTTCGTAGCCGGCGCGGATTACCCGGTTCAGGCCCGGCTCGTCCATGCCCATGGTTTCGAGGAACATCTGCTTTTCCTCGTCGTCATCGAGCTCGGCGATTTCCGCTTCGATCTTGTTGCACACTGGTACCACCACGGCGCCCTCTTCAGTGGCAATGGCCTTGACCACATCAAGGTGCGGGTTGTTCTCGAAGCCGTCCTCGGCGACGTTGGCGATGTACATCACCGGCTTGCTGGTCAGCAGGTGAAAACCCTTGGCCAGGGTGCGCTCTTCCGGGCTGAGATTCTTCAGCAGTGAGCGGGCCGGCTTGCCTTCGGTGAAGTGAGGGATCAGTTGCTCCAGCAGGGCTTTCTGGGCCAGCGCTTCCTTGTCGCCACCCTTGGCGTTGCGGCTGACGCGCTGCAACTGCTTTTCGCAGCTGTCGAGGTCGGCAAAGATCAGTTCCAGATCAATGATTTCGATATCGCGCTTGGGGTCGACGCTGTTGGAGACGTGGATTACGTTGTCGTCTTCGAAGCAGCGGACCACGTGGGCAATGGCGTCGGTCTCGCGGATGTTGGCCAGGAACTTGTTGCCCAGACCTTCACCCTTGGAGGCGCCTGCGACCAGACCGGCGATGTCGACGAATTCCATGCTGGTGGGAATGACCTTCTCCGGCTTGACGATGCTTGCCAGTGCGCTCAGGCGTGGGTCGGGCATGGGCACGATGCCGCTGTTCGGCTCAATGGTGCAGAACGGGAAGTTCTCGGCACCGATGCCGGCTTTGGTCAGGGCGTTGAACAGGGTCGATTTGCCCACATTGGGCAGGCCGACGATACCGCAATTGAATCCCATAATCGTGTCCTCTGCCGTGTCCGGCGGGTAAAGTTCAGGCTTTGAAACTGTGCAGGCGTTGCATGACCCGGGTCCAGTCGCCGTCGATCATGCCAGGCAATTCGGCGATGGCCGCATCGATGCAGTCATCCAGGGCCTGCTGTTCGTCTTTGGGGGCGCGGCCCAGTACGTAACTGGTGACCTGTGAGCTGTGACCGGGATGACCGATGCCCAGGCGCAGGCGATGAAAAGCGTTGTTGTTGCCCAGCTTGGCGATGATGTCGCGCAAGCCGTTATGACCGCCATGGCCGCCCCCTTTCTTGCATTTGACCACCCCCGGCGGCAGGTCCAGTTCGTCATGGGCGACCAGAATCTGTTCGGGTTCGATACGGTAGAAGCTCGACAGTGCGGCCACGGCCTGGCCACTGCGGTTCATGTAGGTGGTGGGGATCAGCAGGCGGATATCCTGGCCCTTGAGGGTCAGGCGGCCGGTGAGGCCGAAAAACTTGCTTTCGGCGCGTAGCGACGTATTGTGCTGCGCGGCCAGGCGCTCAACAAAAAGGGCGCCGGCATTGTGACGGGTCAGTGCGTATTCAGTGCCGGGATTGCCCAGCCCCACCAACATCCTGATTCCCTGCGTCACAACCGGCGCCCCTCTTGGGTCAGCGGATCAATTACTCAGCCGACTCTTCGCCTTCAGCAGCGGCGTCGCCAGAAGCTACGCGGGCAGCGTGGACGTTGGCAATCGGCAGATCGTGATCGGCACCCTGGGTCAGGGCAACGGCGGTCACGCCTTTGGGCAGCTTGAGGTCGGACAGGTGAACGATCTGACCCAGTTCAACTTTGGCCATATCGACCTCGATGAACTCCGGCAGGTCTTTGGGCAGGCAGGATACTTCCACTTCGGTCATGGTGTGGGAGATCACGCCGCCGCTTTTCTTGACGCCAACGCAAGCATCTTCATTGATGAAGTGCAGGGGTACCAGAACGGTAACCTTGTGACCGGCAACGACGCGCAGGAAGTCGGCGTGCATGACGTGCGACTTGGCCGGGTGACGTTGCAGGGCCTTGAGCAGAACTTCCTGGCTCTTGCCATCAACCGACAGGCTGATAACGTGGGAGTAGAACGCCTCGTTTTCCAGGGCCTTTTTCAGTTCACGGGCTTCCAGAGCGATGCTCTGCGGCTCTTGCTCGCCACCGTAAACGATGGCCGGTACCAGATCGGCGTTACGACGCAGGCGGCGGCTCGCACCTTTCCCCAGGTCATTACGCGCTTTCGCATTCAGAGTGAAGTCGACCATTGTAGTCTCCTTGCTAAAACATCCGGGCGTTTGCGACCAACGCGGCGGATGATTGATGAAAAACCCGGACACCTGTCCGGGCTGTTTACCCAGTGCCTGCTCCTTAGCGGAACATGGCGCTGATGGATTCTTCGTTGCTGATCCGGCGCATGGCTTCGGCGACGATCGGCGCCATGTCCAGTTGGCGGATGCGTTCGCAATGCGTTGCGGCCGCCGACAGCGGAATAGTGTTGGTGACGATCAGTTCGTCGAGTGCCGAGCCGCTGATGTTCTCGATGGCCTTGCCCGACAGGATCGGGTGGGTGCAATAGGCGAAAACCTTGGAGGCACCGTGCTCTTTCAGGGCCTTGGCGGCATGGCACAGAGTGCCGGCGGTATCGACCATGTCATCGACCAGAATACAGGTACGACCTTCAACGTCGCCGATGATGTGCATCACTTCCGACTGGTTGGCCTTGGGCCGACGCTTGTCGATGATTGCCAGGTCAACGCCCAGCTGCTTGGCCACGGCGCGGGCGCGGACTACGCCACCGATATCCGGGGATACGATCATCAGGTTGTCATGGCGCTGGCTGATGATGTCATCGACCAGAACAGGCGAGCCGTAGATGTTGTCGACCGGGATATCGAAGAAGCCCTGAATCTGGTCGGCATGCAGGTCGACGGTCAGCAGGCGGTCAACGCCGACGACGTCGAGCATGTCGGCTACGACCTTGGCGCTGATCGGTACACGGGCCGAGCGTGGGCGACGATCCTGACGGGCGTAGCCGAAATAGGGGACCACTGCGGTGATGCGGCTGGCAGAGGAACGACGCAGGGCGTCGGCCATGACCACCAGCTCCATCAGGTTGTCGTTGGTTGGCGCGCAGGTGGACTGGATGATGAAGACGTCCTTGCCGCGCACGTTTTCGTTCAGTTCGATGGCGACTTCGCCATCACTGAAGCGACCAACCGAGGCATCACCGAGGGGAATGTGCAGTTGACGCACGACGCGTCGTGCCAGATCGGGGTTGGCGTTCCCCGTAAAAACCATCATCTTGGACACGCTGCAATACCTTTAACTTGGGTAGTGGTCGAGGCGATTGGAGAGCGAGGTTCGACGGAAACGGCAAAGCCATCCGGCCGAATACTTCGGTCTCACGATGTCTTGATTGCTGCCGGAGAGAAAATGGCAGGGGCGGCTGGATTCGAACCAACGCATGGCGGGATCAAAACCCGCTGCCTTACCGCTTGGCTACGCCCCTGTAACTGTCCGGATGCTCGGTTGCATCCTTAATACGCCGCTTTGTTGAGCTGGGCATGCAACGGTGAAACGTTACAACCCTGTGCAACAAAGGTTTGCAGTGTGGCTGGCAACCGGGCGCGAACTTTATCAGCTTCGCGTTCGTTTGGGAAGGCCCCAAACAAGCAACTGCCAGTCCCGGTCATCTTAGCCTCACAATATTTGTTTAGCAAGATCAACGTGTTACGAATTTCTGGGTAACGCGCTGCAACAACCGGCAAGCAGTCATTCCGACCACCGTGCTCACGGAAGGCCGCTAATGTAATGGCCGGAGAATCGCGCGTCAACCTCTGGTCGGAAAAAATTTCCGCAGTGCTGACCTGGCAGGGTGGAACCACCACCAGATACCAGGGCTCATCCAGGGTCACTGGCGTCAGTTGTTCGCCGACCCCTTCGGCCCAGGCGGCGTGGCCGCGGACAAAGACCGGCACATCCGCGCCCAGGCTCAGGCCCAGTTCGGCCAGTTGTTCAAGGCTCAGGCCGGTACGCCAGAGATGATTGAGACCAACCAGGGTAGTGGCGGCATCCGAGCTGCCGCCACCAATGCCGCCGCCCATGGGCAAGCGTTTGTCCAGTTGAATGTCGGCTCCCTGTGAGGTGCCGCTGGCCTGTTGCAGCAGGCGGGCGGCACGAACGATCAGATTCGCCTCGGCCGGCACGCCGGGCAGTTCGGGTTGCAGGGTGATCTGGCCGTCAGGGCGAGCATTGAAGTGCAGGGTGTCGCCATGATCGAGAAACTGGAACAGCGTCTGCAGCGTGTGGTAACCGTCGGCACGGCGTCCGGTGATATGCAGAAAAAGGTTCAGTTTGGCCGGGGCGGGCAGGCTCAGAGTGGGAGCAGACATGGTTCAGCGCGGATCCCACTGGGTGACTACCAGGGTCAGCAAGACATCGTGTCCGGACAGTTGCAGGCGTTGCGGCAGCTGCCGCTCGCCTACTTGTTGGTAGCGACTGTATTCGATGGTCCAGCCGGACTGGCTGAGTCGGGCCAGGCGGCTTTCGGTGTCCAGTTGCAGGCGGCTGGGGCTGTCGGGAGCGGGCAGGCCGCGGACCCACCAAAGCAAGTGATCGACCGGCAGACGCCAACCAATTTCCTGCTCCAGCAGGTCTTCGGCTGAGGCGGCACGCAGGGTTTGCTGGCCGGCGATATCCAGCACGATACCTTCGCGGTCACCCTGGATGCGGGTGGCGCCACGGCCCAGCGGGCCGGACAGGCGAATGTCATAGTAGTCCTGCTGCTGCAGCCAGAACAGGGTGCCGCTGCCCGACTCTTGTGGCGCGCGCACGCCGATCTTGCCTTGCAGAGTCCAGGCGGTCAGAGGTTCGACGCTGTTGCGGTGCTGTTGCCAGGCGCGACTGTCGCCGCCCAGTTCCAGGGTCTCACGTTGATGAAAGCTGCTACAGGCGGCCAGGGCCAGGCTCAGGCCAACTACGGTGCAAAGGCGAATAATGGACATGAATCAGCGTTGTTCCAGGCGTTGACGGGTTTCCCGCACCAGCGGACTATCCGGGTCTTTCTTCAGGGCTTCGTCCCAGATCTTGCGTGCTTCGCGCTGGCGGCCCTGGACCCAGAGGACCTCGCCCAGATGTGCGGCAACTTCCTGGTCGGGGAAGGCGGCATAGGCGCGGCGCAGTAGCTCTTCAGCCAGCTCCAGATTACCGAGTCGGAAGTGAACCCAGCCGAGGCTGTCGATAATAGCGGGGTCGTTGGGGTTCAGAGCCATGGCCCGCTCAATCAGCTCCAGGGCCTCTTCCAGCCGTTCGTTACGGTCGGCCAGCGTGTAACCCAGGGCATTGAGGGCCATGGCATTGTCCGGCTCGCGTTCGAGGATGCTGCGCAGGTCGGCTTCCAGGGTGTCTGGCTGGCCCAGGCGCTCGGCCAGCAGGGCGCGGGTATAGAGCAGATTGCTGTCCAGTTCGAAGCGCTGCAGAGCCTGGTTGACCCGCTGCATGGCCAGGGTTGGATCGGACTCGACCAGGGTTTCGATCTCGATCAGGTGCAGTTGCAGGGCCGCTCCCGGGTAGGCGGCCCGCTCGCTTTCCAGATAATCGTGCAGCTCATCGGTACGGCCTTGCTGGCTGAGCGCCTGGCTGACGCGCAGCCGGGCACTCAGGAACTCGTTGCCGCTACCGACCGCCTGCCAGATCTCCAGTGCCTGCTGCTGTTGGCCCTGGTCCTCATAGGCCAGGCCCAGATGATAGCGAGCGGTGTTGTTGTCCGGGTCGATGGCCAGGGCCTGTTCCAGTTGCTCGATGGCTGCCTGGCTGTTACCGGCTTCGAGGTTGATCAGCCCCAGAGTCAGCAGCAGGTCAGGGTCGTCAGGGTTGTCCTGTTGCAGAAGACTGAACTGACGGGCGGCGGCTTGCAGTTCGCCCTCGGCGACCAGCAGACGGGCTAGCAGCAGGCGCATGCGTTGATCATTCGGGTGTTCGCGCAAACCGCCCTGCAACAAATTTATGGCCTGGGCGCTGTCGCCGCGGGCGGTCAGCAGCCGACTCTGCAACAGAATTGCGGCTGGGGCCTTGGCGGCCTGAGGGTGGCTGCGAAACAGGGCCAGAGCCTCGTCGTCACGCTCTTCCTGCTGCAGCAGCAAGGCCTGGGCAAAGACCAGTTGGGCATTGTCCGGGTACTCGCCTAGCAATTGTTGCAAGGTGTTGAGCAGGGCGGCGCGGGTTGGTGGGTCGGTTTGCACGGCGGCCAGCGCGAGGAAATCGAAATGGGTTTCGCCATGCAGTTCCAATACCTGGCGCATCATCGCCATGGCTTGCTGGAGTTCCCCGGCGCGCGCCAGATGCAGTGCGGCAGCGCGCAGCGCCTCGGGATTGTCGGGGGCGATGCTGACCCACAACTCGGCCATCTCCAGCGCTTGATCCTGGGCGCCGAGGAATTCAGCAACCCGCAAAGCGCGTTCGGTTACACCCGCGTCGCGGGTCTGGCGAGCCTGATCCAGATAGTTGCCCAGGGCGATATCGAAGCGGTTGCGCTGGCCGGCAATCTCGGCGGTCAGCAAAGCGAACAGGCTGTCCTTGCTGAACTGGCCGTAGACCACGGGGGGCTGCGCTTCGCTGCTCAGATCGTAGTCCGGCGCGCTGTGGTCCGGGGTTTCGGCCTGCTGGCCGGTAACCGCGCAGCCGCCTAACCACAGGCTCAGGCCCAGCGCGAGCAGGGTGCGATTGAATGAAGCCTTCATGGAATCTCGAATCGTTTCGGCGTAATGCTCATCATGACACAGGATCTCGTGCAAACCCATAGCGCGCAAGTTGGGGCTGTTGCCGCTTTATCGCGAACCGCTCCTGGTAATTGATCGGCGCTGGCATACATAGGACAATTACACGTTTGAATCTATCCGTCCCAGGATAAACGAGGCAGCATGGGTTTTCTGGCACTAGGCATCAATCACAAGACGGCATCGGTCGACGTGCGCGAGCGGGTCGCCTTTTCGCCTGAACAGTTGGCGGATGCCCTGCAGCGTTTACGTGATGAGACGCGGACCCAGGAGGTGGCGATTTTGTCCACCTGCAACCGGACCGAAATCTACTGTGCCCAGGACCAGCTCAACGACCAGTCGCTGATCGACTGGTTGGCCGGATTTCACGGCCTGTCGGTCGAGGAACTGCGTCGCTGCAGCTATCTGCACCGCGAGGCTGGTGCCGTTCGGCACATGATGCGGGTGGCGGCCGGGCTGGACTCGATGGTGCTCGGTGAGCCGCAAATCCTTGGGCAGATGAAGGATGCCTGGCAGGCAGCACGTACGGCGGGTACCCTGGGGCCCTATCTGGACCGGCTGTTCCAAAGCACCTTCAATACCGCCAAGCAGGTGCGTACCGACACCGCGATTGGTGAGAACCCCGTGTCGGTTGCCTTTGCCGCCGTCAGCCTGGCTCGGCAGATTTTCTCGGACCTGGAGCGCAGCACCGCATTGCTGATCGGGGCCGGCGAAACCATCGGGCTGGTCGCCCGGCATTTGTTCGAGCAGGGCGTCAAGCGCCTGATCGTGGCCAATCGTACTCTTGAGCGGGCTGAACTGCTGAGTGAGCCGCTGGGCGGGCAGGCGATCATTCTCAATCAGATTCCCGAGGTGCTGGCCCACTGCGATATCGTCATCAGTTCCACCGCCAGCCCCTTGCCGATTCTGGGCAAGGGCGCGGTCGAGCGGGCCCTGAAGCAGCGCAAGCACCGACCAATGTTCATGGTCGATATCGCCGTGCCGCGGGATATCGAACCTGAAGTGGGTAGTCTGGGGGATGTGTATCTGTATACCGTCGACGATTTGCACGAGGTGATTGAAGAAAACCTGCGTTCGCGCCAGGGGGCGGCCGAAGCCGCCGAGCGTCTGATCGAGATCGGCACCGACGAATTCATGCAGCGCCTGCGCGCGTTGGCGGCTGTCGATGTGTTGCGGCGCTACCGCCAGCGCGCTGAGCAGTTCCGGGATCAGGAATTGAGCAAGGCGTTAGGCAAACTGGAACGTGGTGGTGACCCGGCTGCGCTGATGAGCGAAATGGCCCGGGCGCTGACCAACAAGCTCCTGCATGACCCCAGCGTTCAGTTGAAACAGATGAGTGCCGAGGGGCGTGCCGAAGCGCTGGCCCTGGCTCAGGAACTGTTTGCCCTGGATGACACCCACAATGCACAAGGCAGATCATGAAGCCATCTTTGTTGAATCGACTGGACAGCCTGCGTGAACGCTTCGAAGAGCTGTCGGCGCTGCTCAGTGACGCCGAAGTTATCAGCGACCAGAGCCGTTTTCGCGCCTACTCCAAGGAGTATGCCGAGCTGGAGCCGACCATCCAGTGCTACATAGAGTGGCGCAAGGTGCAGGACGACCTGGAAGAGGCGCGCAGTCTGCTCAAGGACAGCGATCCGGATCTGCGGGCCATGGCCGAGGACGATGCCGCCAGTTGCGAACAGCAGTTGGCGACGCTGGATGCCGAACTCAACCGGCTGCTGCTGCCCAAGGACCCCAATGATGAGCGCAACGTGTTCCTTGAGGTGCGGGCAGGGACCGGTGGTGATGAGGCGGCGCTGTTTGCCGGTGACCTGTTTCGCATGTATTCGCGCTACGCCGAGCGGCAGGGTTGGCGGGTAGAAGTGTTGTCGGAAAACGAAGGTGAGCATGGCGGCTATAAAGAAGTGATCGCCCGGGTCGAGGGGCAAGGCGTCTACGCCAAACTCAAGTTCGAGTCTGGAGCCCATCGGGTGCAGCGGGTGCCGGAGACCGAATCGCAGGGACGTATCCACACTTCGGCCTGTACTGTGGCGATTCTGCCGGAAATGGACGAACAGGCCGCCATCGAGATCAACCCGGCTGACCTGCGCGTCGATACCTACCGGGCTTCCGGTGCCGGTGGTCAGCACGTCAACAAGACCGACTCGGCGATCCGGATTACCCATATTCCGACCGGAATGGTCGTTGAATGCCAGGAAGAGCGTTCGCAGCACAAGAACCGGGCCAAGGCGATGAGCCTGCTGCAGTCGCGGCTGGTCAGCCAGCAGCGCGAAGCCCAGGAGAAGGAAGTCTCCGATGCCCGACGGCTGCTGGTTGGCTCAGGCGACCGCTCCGAGCGCATCCGCACCTACAACTTCCCTCAGGGCCGGGTGACCGACCATCGCATCAATTTGACGCTGTACAGCCTCGATGAGGTGATTCAGGGCAGTCTGGATAACGTTATCGAGCCTTTGCTGCGTGAATATCAGGCCGATCAGTTGGCGGCCCTGGACAACGCATGAGCAGCATCGCCGAGCTGCTGGCCCAGGCCGAGCTGCCGGATTCCGACAGCCCTCGGCTGGATGCCGAACTGCTGCTGGCGCATGTGCTGGACAAGCCGCGCAGCTACCTGCGGACCTGGCCGGAGCACGTGCCGAGTACCGAGCAGCTCGAGTGCTTCGCTGAGTTGTTGGCCCGTCGCCGTGCCGGTGAGCCGGTAGCCTATCTGCTTGGTCAGCGAGGCTTCTGGAATCTGGATCTGAAAGTCGCCTCAAGCACCCTGATTCCACGTCCGGACACCGAACTGCTGGTCGAGCTGGCTTTGCGTCTGGGGCCGGCAGAGGACGCCAGGGTACTGGACCTGGGGACCGGTACTGGTGCGATTGCCCTGGCGCTGGCCAGTGAGCGTAGGCAATGGCAGGTATTTGGCTGTGACCGGGTGGCCGAGGCAGTGGCCTTGGCTGAGGAAAATCGTCAGCGCCTGGGGATTGGCAACGCCAACTTCGTTCAGAGCGACTGGTTTGCCCAGCTACCGCTTGGCCGCTTCGACCTGATCGTGTCCAATCCGCCTTATATTGCCGCCGATGACCCGCATCTGCAGCAGGGGGATGTGCGCTATGAGCCGCATAGTGCGCTGGTCAGTGGCAGTGACGGGCTGGATGATATTCGTCGGATCGTCAGTCAGGCTCGGCGCCACCTGACGCCTGGTGGCTGGCTGCTGCTCGAACATGGCTGGCAACAGGCGGCGGCAGTGCGCGAGTTGTTGGTGGCTGCCGGGTTTGTTGAGGTCGATTCCTGGCACGATTTGGGTGGACATGAGCGGGTCAGTGGAGGACGTGCCGATGAATGATCAGCAACTGCTGCGCTACAGCCGGCAGATACTGCTGGCGCAGATCGATATCGATGGTCAGCAGCGGCTGCTCGACAGCCGGGTGTTGATTGTCGGCCTCGGTGGCTTGGGGGCGCCCGTGGCCTTGTATCTGGCCGCTGCCGGGGTCGGTGAACTGGTCCTGGCCGATCATGATCAGGTCGATCTGACCAATTTACAGCGTCAGGTGATCCATCATCAGGCCGACATTGGCCGGGCCAAGGTCAGTTCGGCCGCCGAGCGGGTCCGAGCGATCAATCCCGAGGTCAAGGTTCGCTGCCTGGAGCAAGGGCTGGCCGATCGGGCGCTGAGCCAGGCGGTGGCCAGCGTCGATCTGGTGCTCGACTGTACCGATAACTTTGTTACCCGCCAGGCCATCAATGCAGCCTGCATGGTCGAAGGGAAACCGCTGGTGTCGGGCGCTGCCATTCGCCTGGAAGGCCAGCTCAGCGTATTTGATCCGCGCCGGGCCGACAGCCCATGCTATCAATGTCTGTACGGCGAAGGTGACGACACTGCCTTGAGCTGTAGCGAAGCCGGGGTGGTCGGGCCGCTGGTCGGACTGGTCGGCAGTCTGCAAGCGCTGGAGGCGCTGAAGCTGCTGGCCGGATTTGGTGAACCGCTGGTGGGGCGGCTGCTGCTGATCGATGCGCTGGGTAGCCGTTTTCGCGAACTCAAGGTTCGCCGCGACCCTGCCTGCACCTGCTGTGCTCAACGAGGGGTGTCGGCATGAATCAGGCGCCGGTTGGGGTCTTCGACTCGGGGGTGGGTGGGCTCTCGGTGCTGGCTGAGATTCGTCGACTGCTGCCCAATGAGTCGCTGCTGTATGTCGCTGACAGCGGCCATGTGCCCTATGGCGAGAAAACGCCGGAACAGATCCGGGCCCGCAGTCAGGCGATTGCCGGCTTTCTGCTGGAGCAGGGTGCCAAGGCGCTGGTACTGGCCTGTAATACCGCCACGGTTGCAGCGATCAACGATTTGCGTGGGCTGTACGACCTGCCGATCATCGGCATGGAACCGGCGGTCAAGCCGGCGGCATTGGCCACCCGTAATGGCGTGGTCGGCGTGCTGGCTACCACCGGCACTTTGCAGAGCGCCAAGTTTGCGGCCTTGCTCGACCGTTTTGCCCAGTCGGTCAAGGTGGTGACCCAGCCTTGTCCGGGGCTGGTCGAGTGTATTGAGCGGGGGGAGCTTGAAGGCCCTGACGTCGAAGCCCTGTTGCGCCGCTATACCGAACCTTTGCTGGCAGCTGGCTGCGACACCCTGATTTTAGGTTGCACCCACTATCCCTTTGTTCGCCCGGCCCTGCAGCGATTGTTGCCTGCTTCAGTCCGGCTGATCGATACCGGTGCAGCCGTTGCCCGGCAGTTGCAGGTGCGCCTGGGGGAAACCGGATTGCTTAGTGGTGAGGCGGGAGTGGCTACGCGTTTTTGGACCAGCGCCGATCCTCAGAGCATGGCGACGATTCTGCCGCTACTCTGGGGGGAAGGGGGTAAGGTCGAGCGATTGCCGGTTTAAAAAAAGCGCACTTTGCATTCAAGCGCAGTATTTGAGAAATACGCATCAATCAATAAGGAAATGTCCATGAAGAAATCCGTACTGGTGATGGCAACCGCGTTGTCTGTGCTGGCTTTGAGTCCGGTAGCTTCGGCTATCGATGGTCTGACCCTGGAGATTGGGCACAGCTCCGAGTCGACCACCACTTACCGTCTGGGGGCTCAGTTCGATTTTGGTCGGACCCTGTGGCAGAGCCAATCTGGCGGTGTGCACTTGGGCGGTTACTGGGATACGGGGGTGATTCGCTGGAGTGGGCTGGATGCGACCACCTTTGCCCTGGCGCCGGTATTTGTATTGAGCTTTCCGGTTCAGGCCAGTTGGACCCCTTACATCGAAGCCGGCATTGGGGTGTCGTATTTCACCAAAACCGATCTGGACCATGATCGTGACCTGGGTTCCAAGTTTCAGTTTGAAGACCGGCTCGGGGCAGGCGTTCGCTTCGCTTCCGGCTCCGAAGTCGGTCTTCGGGTCTACCACTACTCCAATGCCGGGCTGAAAAATCCCAATAACGGGATCGAGACCACGGCCCTGCATTACCGCTACAGTTTCTGAGCCCCCAGCATGGAACTGCCTGCCACTCAGTTTTTGGGTGGCCGGCGGCCCAGTTGGCGAAGCCGGTACTGCTCCTGATATAGGTTGGCAAACCCCTGCAGCAGGGGCAGTACAGCGGCCCAGATCGGGATCAGGATCAGCAGGCTGGTCTGTGGCCCGTGGACCAGGCTGAGATCGGCCCAGGCCTGAGCGAGCAGGTAGGCGCAGGGGCCGATCACCAGCCCGACCAAACTGGCCAGCCACCAGCGTTTGGCGGTCCAGGCCAGACAGTGATTCAGAGTGGTGCCGAGCAGGGCCCAGAGCAGCGCCAGCCAGGCCGGGATCAGGGTGGCGTCACCGGGAAATTCGAACACTCCCAGCTGTAACAGAAAGGAGTCCAGTGCCGAGCCTGCCAGCAGTACACTGACAACCAGCTTGCCTTCGCGTGCCCAGGAACTGATCCAGCTGAAGTGGACCAGCAGGATGGCGACGGGGGCCAGCAGCCACCAGGGATTGGCGCTGGCGAGCAGGCAGGTCAGGGCGCCGAGCACGAACAGAACGGCGTTCGCGCCAGTTTTTACCGCCATGTCAGAACCCCTGGGTTGTGAACGCCAGTGTCGGACGTGCCTGAGGTTTGCTTAGCAGTATTTGTGCTGCGCCAATCGACCGTTCGATGAAGCCACCCTCGCAATAGCACAGATAGAACTCCCAGAGCCTGAAGAAAGCATCATCATACCCCAGTTGTTGCAGATGGCCGTGGGCGGTTTTCAGATTGTGCTGCCAATGACGCAGGGTTCTGGCGTAGTGCCCGCCGATATCTTCCAGATGCAGCATGGCCAGATCGGAGTGTTCGCGGGTTAGTTCGGCGATCAGGCTGACCGACGGCAGCGATCCGCCGGGGAATATGTAGCGCTGGATGAAGTCGACGCTGCGGCGCGCCTGCTGATAGCGCTGATCGCGGATGGTGATCGCCTGCAGCAGCATCAGCCCGTGCGGCTTGAGCAGGTTCGAGCAGGTCTTGAAGTAAGTATGAAAGTAGTCATGACCGACGGCTTCGATCATCTCGATCGAGACCAGTTTGTCATACTGCCCGGTCAACTCGCGGTAGTCCTGCAACAGCAGGGTTATCCGCTGCTCCAGCCCGAGCTCGCGAATCCGGGCCTGGGCGTAACGATATTGTTCCTGGGACAAGGTCGTGGTGGTTACCCGGCAGCCATAATGCTGGGCTGCGTAAATCGCCATGCTGCCCCAGCCGCTGCCGATCTCCAGCAGATGGTCCTGGGGAGACAGTTCGAGCTTGCGGCAGACGCGCTCTAGCTTATGGCGCTGGGCCTGTTCAAGGTTATCGCAGCCGATGGGGAAAACCGCCGCCGAGTACATCATGGTCGGGTCCAGGAAGTTCTCGAACAACTCGTTGCCCAGATCGTAATGGGCGCGAATGTTGCGTCTGGAACCGGCCAGAGTATTGCGGTTGAGCCAGTGCAGCCATTTCAGCGCTGGCAGTCCCAGGCGCGCCAGACCACGCTCAAGGCCATCGAGCACCTCCAGGTTGCGGACAAAGATGCGGGTAACCGCAGTCAGGTCCGGGCTACTCCAGAATCCGTGGATGTAGGATTCGCCGGCGCCAACGCTGCCATTGCAGGTAATCATCGAGTAGGCCGCCGGGTCGTGCACATGAATCTCGGCCTGCAGGCCATCGTCCGCTGGTTGACCAAAACGGCTGACCTGACCGGCTTCATGGATGTTGATGCAGCCATAGCGCAGGGTGGCGAGCTGGCGCAGGACCAGTCGGCGGCACAGGCTGATCAGCCAGCGGGACTGCTCAGTCGTTCGTTGCTGAAGTTGCGGCCGGTCGCTGCCGGGCCGGCTAGTGCTGCTGGAATTGACTTGGCTCATGGGCGTGTGCTCCCTCAAGAGATGTCGTTGGGCGGCGGCTGGCGAGCGGCCAGGGCGTTGTTGGCGGCAGGATGGTGAGAGAAAACAGGAGTGCGTTTGAGCCACAGGCGCAAGGCTTGCCAGTAGATACCAGTGACGGTTTTGATGACCATGAACGGGAAACTCAGGGCTTCACGACGTAGTACGGCGGGGCTCAATGGCAGGCGTTGCAGTTGCAATGCAGCGTCGAACACTGGTTGGCCGTTTTGCTGACTCTGAATGAGCACCCGTGCCTGCCGGTCTGGCGTGCTGAAACGCATCCGGTAGGTCTGGCTTAACGGCATGAACGGTGAGACATGGAAGGCCTTGTCCAGGCTGAAGCTCTGAGCCGCTGAGTCCGGCTGGGCGGGTAGCAGGTAGCAGAAGCGTTCATTCCAGGGGGTGTTGCTGACCTCTGCAATGATCGCACCGAGCTGACCGTTGGCGTGGTAGCAGTAAAAGAACGACACCGGATTGAACAATAAGCCAAAGCTGCGCACCTGAGTCAGCAGTCTGACCGGGCCATCGAGCGGCAGATCCAGGTGCTCGCGGGCCAACCGGCGGGCGCAGCAGGCCAGCGACTCATGGGCATGGCGGTGACGGCTTAGGTAGTCTGATTCGCGAAAGCGCATGGGTGAATACCAGTGGCCGGACCACAGGGTGCTGAGGCCGAACACCTGGGCCTGCTCATCCAGATCAAGCCACAGCAGGCTGAGCCGGTAGCTGAAGGCGTGAACCCGGGGGCTGCGGCGCTTGTGCCACACCCGGCCACGGTATAGAGCGCTGGCCAGGGGCATCAGAGCTGCTCCCCGAAATCAGCGGCGACCCGCAGTGCGCTGACCACCGCGTCCTCATGGAACCCGTTGGCCCAGTAGGCGCCGCAGAAATAGGTATGGTTGACGCCGAGTAGTTCCTGCCAGCGGGCTTGGGCGGCCTGACTGGCCAGGCTGAACTGTGGGTGGGCATAGCGGAAGCGGCCGAGGATCTTGTCCTCGGCGATATCCACGGTCTGGTTCAGACTGACGCAGAAGGTGTGACTGGCCTGGATGCCTTGCAGTCGGTTCATATCGTAGGTTACTGCTGCCGGCTGCGCGGGGTTGCCGCTCAAGCGATAGTTCCAGCTGGCCCAGGCGCGCCGATTGCGCGGCAGCAGCCGGGTGTCGGTATGCAGCACCACGTCGTTGTCGGCGTAGGGGATGGCGCCGAGAATGCTCTGTTCAGCCTGACTGGGTTGCTCCAGCAGGGCCAGGGCCTGATCGCTGTGGCAGGCCAGCACCACCTTGTCGAAGCGCTCCTCGCCACGCACGCTGATCAGGGTTACACCCTTGGCGTCCCGGCGGATTGTTCGCACCGGGCAGTTGAGTTGAATAGTGTCGTGAAAGGGCTTGGTCAGGGCCGGTAGGTAGGCGCTTGAGCCACCTTTGATCACCCGCCACTGCGGGCGTTGGTTGACCGACAGCAGGCCGTGGTTGCGAAAGAACCGAACGAACAGGTACAGCGGAAACTCCAGCATGCTGGCCAGTGGCATCGACCAGATGGCCGCGCCCATCGGCACGATGTAATGATCGATGAAACGCTGGCCGTAATTGCCTGCCCGCAGGTAGTCACCGAGGGTCGTGGTCGTACTTAGCAGCCCTTGTTCGAGATCGTATGGAGCCTGGCGATTGAAGCGCAGAATGTCGCGCAGCATGCCGATAAAACCGGGTGATAGCAGGTTGCGCCGCTGAGCGAACAGCGTATTGAGATTGTGCCCGTTGTATTCCAGACCGCTGAGTGGGTCCTGTACCGAGAAGCTCATCTCGGTTGGTTGTGAGGCAACGCCGAGCTGCTCCAGCAAGCGGATAAAGTTTGGGTAGGTCCAGTCATTGAACACAATGAAGCCGGTATCGACTGCGTAGCGTTGCCCGTCCAGTTCAATCGTGACGGTATGCGTGTGTCCGCCCAGTCGTTCAGCGGCCTCAAAAACCTGGACCTGATGCCGGCGTGCCAGCAGATGAGCGCAAGCCAGCCCGGCAATACCACTGCCCACGATGGCGATACGCATCAGACTTTCTCCCGTTGCTGAGTCATATCAGTCTCGCTTTCAAATAACGGATAACCCGCCCAAGCAGCGGCACGTGCTCGTACAGCAGGGCCCCGGCGTCGTAATAGTCGGCATGTCGGTGGACCCGCAGGTCGTGGTATTCGATAAAGCTGCAACCGGGTACCTGGATCGGTCGGCCACCGGCCAGGCGCGGGTGCTGGTAGGTCATGATCCAGCGCAGCACGGCCTGATCCTGGGTCAGTTCATGGCATTGCTGAAACTCGAAGCTGATCAGGCTGACATTGGCATACAGCGCTTCGCAGTAGTGGCGCATGGCGCTGAGCCCGTGCAACTCGTGCAGGGGGTCGCTGAAGTGCAGATCCTCGCTGTAGATCTGTTCAAGCAAATGCAGGTTGTCGCGATCCAGGCGCGCGAAGGTATCGGCAAACTGCTGGGCGAAGGCCGAGTGCGTGTTCATGGGGTAGCGAGCTCCCGGAAGGCGGTCAGCGCGCGTTCACGGCTGCTGGCCAGATCAATGATCGGCGCCGGGTAGTCGTTGTCTTTCAACAGGCTGTCGGGCTGCGGCGCATGGATGCTGACGGTTGGGGTGTTGGCCAGCTCGCTGACCCACTGGCGGATGAAATCGCCCTGGGGATCGAACTTGCGGGCCTGGCTGATCGGGTTGAATAGCCGGAAGTAGGGCGCGGCATCAGTACCGGTGGAGGCGCTCCACTGCCAGCCGCCGTTGTTGGCTGCCAGATCACCGTCGATCAACTGACGCATGAACCAGCGCTCACCGCTGCGCCAGTCAAGCAGCAGGTTCTTGCTCAGAAACATGGCGCAGAGCATCCGTAGCCGGTTGTGCATCCAGCCGGTGGTCGCCAGTTGACGCATGGCTGCATCGATTATCGGGAAGCCGGTGCGGCCTTGTTGCCAGGCCTCCAGGGCGGCCGGATCATTACGCCAGGGGATGGCTTCGGTGGCCGGGCGAAAGGCCCGGTGGCGCGATACCCGAGGGAAGTTAACCAGGATGTATTTATAGAACTCGCGCCACAGCAGTTCGTTGATCCAGGCCACGGCACCGGGCGAGCCGCTGGCGAATTCGCCCTGATTGACCCGCAAGGCTGCGTGCAGGCATTGGCGCACGGATAATATGCCGCTGACCAGATAGGGTGACAGCTGGCTGGTGCCTTGCAGGTCAGGCCGGTCGCGGGTTGCGTGATAGTCCATCAGTGCGTCATGACAGAACTGCTCAAGCCGCTGCTGGGCCGCTGCCTCGCCGGCTGGCCAGAGCTGTTGCTGCAAGGGGCTGGCCGCAGGGAAGTCATCCAGTTGGGCTGGTGGCGTGTCGCTGGTCAGCGGCAGCGCACACTGGCGCTGCGGCGCCGGCAGGCAGGCTGGAAGGTGGCTGTGCAGTTGGGCATAGGCCTGGCGGCGAAACTGACTGAAGACCTTGAACGGGGTGCCGGCCTGGGTCTTCAGGCTGGTCGGAGCAAACAGCAACTGGTCGGTGAAGCGCCGGCAATCTAGCCCTGCGTGCTGAAACTTGCGTTCGACTTCGGCATCGCGGGCCTGTTCGTGGATTCCGTATTCGTCATTGAAGAACAGGCCTTGGGCATTGAGCTGGCTGGCCAGCTCAAGCAGCGCTTCGGCGCAATGGCTCCAGGTGCCGACATCAATGATGCGCAGTGGGATATTCAGGGTGGCCAGACTCAGGCCCAGCTCCCTGAGGTTGCGCAACCAGAAGTCGATCTTGACCGGTGCGTCGTCATGGGCTTTCCAGGTGTCGCCGCTGATCAGCCAGACCGCCACCACCGGGCCTTGCTGGCTGGCGTGCCAGAGTGCCTGGTTATCGGTGCAGCGCAGGTCGTTGCGCAGCCAGCACAGCTGAATGGCGTTCATCATCGTCTCCGGCTTAAATCGCGTTGCGCAGGCTGAGTTCGGGTGGGTGTGGCTGCAGATAGCTTTGTTGTTGCAGGTAGCTGTCCGGGTGCTTGAGCAGGTGGTGTTTGAGCAGGGTGATTGGCACCACCAGCGGAACCAGGCCCTGTCGGTAATGGCCGATCAGCTCCGCCAGTTCATGTTTCTCGGCCGGATTCAGGGCGCGCTTGAAATGCCCGGCGATATGCTCCAGGGCGTTGCTGTGGCGCTGGCGACTGGCCGGGCGGCTGAGTGCTTCCATCAACTCCTGAAAATAGGCCTGTGCTGTCGCGCCCAGGTCGGCCCGGCGCAGGTTGGCCAGACGTTGACCAAGGCGGCGGTAGCTTTCGGGGTGATGGGCCAGCAGCAGATATTTGTGCCGGGCATGAAAGGCCAGTAGAGCGGCGGCGCTGAGCTGCGGCTCGAGTTGCTGGCGCCATTGGGCATAGACTTCAACCCGGGTGATGAAATTTTCGCGCAGTACCGGATCGTGCAGTCGCCCTTCTTCTTCGATCGGCAGCCAGGGGTTGGCCTGGCGTAGCGCGCTGGCAAAGGCGCCGCTGCTGGTTTTGGGCTGCAACTGGCCATCGGCCTGATAGAGCTTGACCCGTTGCAGGCCGCAACTGGGAGATTTCTGCATCAGGATGAAACCACACAGTTCCGGATGGTTGGCGGCTACCTGGGCACCATAGCGCTGTAGGGGTTCGGTCAGGTCAAGCGTAGGATCCTGGCTGCCAAGTACTCTCGGCGCCTGAGGCTCGCCGACCAGGCGGATGGGTTGGCGCGGAGTATCGAGCCCGACCGCAACCTCTGGGCAGAACGGGACCAGCGTGAAGGCTGGCCCCAGTTGAGCGGTACACAGCGACGAATGCTTGTGGCCACCGTTGAAGCGAACCGGTTGCCCAACCAGGCAGGCGCTGATGCCTATGGGGATGGTGCGACTGACAGTGCGCATGGGAACCTCAAACTTATACGTATTGCTTAGTTTGTATAAGTTTTAGTGTGCATCACTCTGTCATCTTGTACAAGTTTTTCTATGCTGCCTCAGGTCAGGGTGCGAGCCGCCTGTAGTCCGCTCAGCCAGGCATTTTCCAGCCGTCCGCCCAGGCACCAGTCGCCACAGACATAGACGCCCAGTTCCGGGGCTGCCAGTGCTCCCCAGTTGTATTCGCCATTGGGGCGGGCATACAGCCAGCGATGGGCGTGGCTTTGCACCGGGGGCGGCAGGTGCAGGCCCAGAACCTCAGCCAGAGCCTGGCCAAGTTGCTGGGTGACTGCTTCGGGCTTGAGGTCCAGGTGACCTTCGGCCCAGCTCGCGGTGGACTGCACTACCCAGGTGTCGAGCCCGGCCCGGCCGGGTTTGCTGCTGTTGCGGGCGACCCAGTCGAGTGGGCCGGTGCGTACAAAACAGGCATCGACGCTGGTTGTGAGCGGCTGTTCAAAGGCCATGGCCACGGCCCAGCCAGCTTCCATCTGAACCTGTGCGGCAGTCTGCGCCAGTTGTGGCGCGGCTTCCAATAACGGCACGGCCTGCGGGGCCGGGGTGGCGATCACGACCCGGTCGTAGGGGCCGTAATGGCGGTCATGCTCGTCGACCAGCAGCCACTGGCGGTCGGCCTCGGGGTGCAGCCGGACGATGCGTGTTTCACCAACCAGTTCCAGACCTTCGAGCAGGTGGCGGGACCAGGCGGTCATGCGTGGCGTGCCGACGAAACGCTGCTGATCGTCCTCCGACGGTGTCAGGCCGTTGTCGTCGTAGCGGTATAGACGCGGGTTCCATTCGGTGACCCAGCCCTGATCCAGCCAACGTTTGACCTCCTGACGGAATTGGCTGTCGCGCGCGGTGAAGTACTGTGCGCCTATGTCGAAATCGCCTTCAGTCGTGCGTTTGCTGCACATGCGCCCACCGCTGCCGCGGCTCTTGTCATACAGGGTGACGCGGTGACCGGACTGGGTCAGGGCCTGTGCGGCGCTGATGCCAGCCAGGCCGGCGCCAATGATGGCAATATTGTGGTTGTGGGTCATGGCCATGGTATCCGTGCAGGCGAGGAAGTGATCGGGGCGGATGACTGATAGAGGTTCGCTATGGTGCCTATCTGTTGGACAGAACTTGTACATCGCACGCGGTCTGTATAGCATCCCCGATCTGGAACCAGCCTGCAAGCCGAATGCAGTCGTAGCTGTTAAGCTTGATGAACCAACTGTCACGCCGAGGATGGGGGTGGGCTATGCACATAATGATTACCGGTGGCACCGGCTTGATCGGACGAGCGCTCTGTCAGCGACTGTTGGCGGATGGTCACCAAGTGAGTGTCTGGAGTCGTCGGGCGGATCAGGTGGGCACGCTGTGTGGGGCTCAGGTTCGTGGGGTATCGAGCCTGGCGCAACTGGATGGCGAACATCTCGATGCGGTCGTCAATCTGGCCGGGGCGCCGATCGCTGACCGGCCCTGGACCGCCAAGCGCAAGGCCGAACTCTGGTCCAGCCGAGTGACCCTGACTGAACAGTTGGTGGCCTGGATGGGCGCGCGGGCGCAAAAGCCCGAGGTGTTAATCAGTGGCTCGGCAGTCGGCTGGTATGGCGATGGTGGTGACCAGCCGTTGACGGAAGACAGCCCTGCTCATCCTGAATACACCCATATGCTTTGTGATGCCTGGGAGTCGGCGGCGCGGCGGGCCTCGGCCTATGGCGTGCGGGTTTGCCTGCTGCGCACCGGCCTGGTGCTGGCGGCCGACGGTGGTTTTCTCAAGCGTCTGTTGCTGCCGTTCAAGCTGGGGCTGGGTGGCGCGCTGGGTTCCGGCAGGCAGTATATTCCCTGGGTTCACCGGGCTGATCTGATCGAACTGATCGTATGGCTGCTGAGCAATCCCGAGTGCCGTGGGGTTTTCAATGGCAGTGCGCCGCACCCGGTGACCAATCGTGAGTTTGCCCGCAGCCTGGGCCGGGCCCTGAAGCGCCCGGCCTTTATGCCGCTGCCGGCTCCGGTATTGAAGCTGGGGTTGGGGGAAATGTCACGGTTGCTGCTGACTGGGCAGAATGCTTTGCCCAAGCGGGCACAGGAGCAGGGTTTTGACTTTCGTTATCAGCACCTCGACGAGGCGCTGACGGATATTTTGCATTCATCTTGATGTTGGGGAAGAGGTTACATGTCTGATCGTGGGGTCTTGCTGGTCAATCTCGGCTCGCCTGCCAGTACCGAGGTGGCCGATGTGCGGCGCTATCTCAATCAATTTCTGATGGACCCTCTGGTAGTTGACCTGCCCTGGCCGTTGCGCCGCCTGCTGGTCAGCATGATTCTGCTGCGCCGACCCAAGGCCTCGGCCGAGGCCTATGCTTCGATCTGGTGGGATGAAGGCTCGCCCCTGGTGGTGATCAGTCGCCGGGTGCAGCAGGCGCTGCAGGCGCAACTGGATATGCCGGTCGAACTGGCCATGCGTTACGGCCAGCCTTCGATTGAGCAGGGCCTGCTGAAACTGGCGCAGCAGCCTGGGGTGCGCGAGGTATTGTTCATGCCGCAATACCCTCAGCATGCCGACAGTACCATTACCACTTCAGTTCGAGAGGCGCAGCGGGTCATTGCCAAGCATCAATTGCCGTTGACTCTGACGGTGGTGCCGGCCTTTTATGACCGGTCCGACTATCTGGAGGCGCTGGTGGCCAGTGCCAAACCCTACTTCGAGCAGCCATTCGACCATGTGCTGCTGAGTTACCATGGCTTGCCGGAGCGGCATTTGAAGAAGGCCGACCCGACCGGCTCACATTGCCTGGCCTCTCCCGACTGTTGCGAACGTCCGTCACCGGCCCATGCAACCTGCTACCGGGCCCAGTGCACAGCGGTGAGCAAGCAGTTTGCCCAGCGCCTGGGGCTGGCGCCGGAGCAGTGGTCGCAGGCTTTCCAGTCGCGGCTGGGACGGGACAAGTGGATCGAGCCCTATACCGAAACCCGGATCGACGAGTTGGCGGCACAGGGGGTCAAGCGCCTGCTGGTGCTGTGTCCGGCGTTCGTGGCCGACTGCATCGAGACGCTGGAGGAGATTGGCGACCGGGCCCGCGAACAGTTTATTGAAGCGGGCGGCCAGGAGCTGGTGCTGGTCCCCTGTCTGAACGACCACCCGCAGTGGGTTGCAACCCTGGCCCAGTGGTGTCGGACCACGCCGCGAGCGGCCTGAGTGTTGCTAGTTACGGGACACTAACGCCGAAGCCATTCGGACAAGGCCAGATGCAGGCCCAGACCGACCAGGATGGCGCCCATCAACCGGTCGAACCAGTGGCCCAGTCGGGCAAAACCCCGGCGGACACTGTGATGGCTGAACAGCAGGGCCACCAGGCAGAACCAGGCGGCGGTCGCCAGTGCCAGATACAGCCCGTAGCCGGCCTGGATCGCCAGTGGGGTCTGCGGATTGATCACCACGGTGAACAGGGACAGGAAAAACAGGGTGGCCTTGGGGTTCAGACCATTGGTGATGAAACCGTTGATGAAGGCCTTGCCGGGCGCCATGGCCAGCGGAGGAGTATGGCCGTCGGGCAGCAGTTGGGGTTTGGCCCGCAGGGCACGGATGCCGATATACAGCAGGTAGGCGGCGGCCAGCCATTTGAGCAGGTTGAACAGCCAGACCGACTGCGACACGATCAGGCCAATACCCAGCAGCGAATAACCGACATGCAGCAGGATGCCACTGCCGACCCCCGCGGCGGTCAGCAAGCCGGCCTGGCGACCGGCACCAACGCTGTTGCGAATTACCACGGCAAAGTCCGGCCCAGGGCTCATTACCGCCAGCAGATGGACCAGCGCCACCAGCAAAAACTCATTCAAATACATGGACGTCTCCCGGCAAAGTCCTCATTCTAGAGAGCTTGTCCCCCGCAAGGTAGATACAGATTCATGTCTGAACTCGATTCGATTGTATTTCTCGATCATGCGTCTCTCGATCTCGGCGACCTCGACCTGGACCCGCTACGGCGTCAGGCCGGGCACTTGCAACTGTACCCCGCAACAGCTCCGGAACAGGTGCTTGAGCACATTGCCGGGCACCCGGTGGTCATCACCAACAAGGTGGTGATCGATGACGCGGTGATGCAGGCCTGCCCCAATCTGAGGCTGATCCTGGTGGCCGCAACCGGCACTAACAATGTCGATCTGGACGCCGCCCGGCGCCGCGGTATCACGGTATGCAACTGCCGGGGTTACGGTACGCCCTCGGTGGCTCAGCACACCCTGATGCTGATGCTGGTCTTGATCACCCGCTTCGAGTCCTATCGTCAGGCGGTACGCGAGGGGGCCTGGCAGCGCAGCAGCCAGTTTTGTCTGCTCGACTTTCCGATTGGCGAGCTGCACGGTCGTACTCTAGGTATTCTCGGTTACGGCGAGTTGGGCCAGGCGGTGGGCCGGCTGGCCGAAGCCTTCGGTATGCGTGTGCTGGTGGGAGCCTTGCCGGGGCGGGAGAATTCGGGGCGGCTGGCGCTGGCCGAGCTGCTGGAACAGGTTGATGTACTCAGTCTGCATTGCCCCTTGACTGAGCAGACCCGTGGCCTGATCGACGCCGCCGCTCTGGCGCGGATGAAGCCCGGCAGTCTGCTGGTGAATACCGCCCGCGGTGGAATTGTCGATGAGGCGGCGTTGCTGGCTGCCCTGCGCAGTGGTCATCTGGCTGGGGCCGCTACTGATGTGCTGGTTCAGGAACCACCGGTCAATGGCAATCCACTGCTCGATGCCCAATTACCCAACCTGGTGATCACGCCGCATAGTGCCTGGGGTAGTCGTGAGGCGCGTCAGCGCATTGTCGGACAGATGGCTGAGAATCTGGCGGGTTTTTTCGCCGGGCAGTCATTGCGGGTGGTGAGCTAAAAAATCTCTGTTTTGAGACATGTATCAATAGTGTCTCGCCTGTTTGGGGGATAGTCAGCCCCCTGGCTTGCTTCTAGTCTCCCCGAGCCTTGATCTGGCATCTGGCCAGGTCATCAGACGGGGAGGCTGGGTCATCATGTCATGTCTATCCTGCCAGCGCGGCTCCAGTCTGCTGGAAGTGTTGATCGCCGTACTGGTCTTGGCCATCGGAGTGCTCGGGGCCGCATCACTGCAACTGAATGCCTTGCGCTTCAATGCCAGTGCTGCGCATAGCACTCTGGCCAGTTTCATTGCCTATGACATCCTTGATCGGATGCGGGCCAACTATCAGCAGCTTGACCAGTATGTCACCCAGATCAGTGGTGACTGCCAACGGGTGCCTGCGTTCGCGCAGGATATTCTGGCCCGTGATCTGGCCGACCTGCATGAAGCTGTAAGCTGCCTTTTGCCTGGTGGTACCGCTACGGTTGAGCGTCAGGGCGCGCGGGTCATTGTGACTATCGCCTGGTCCGAAACGCGTATTGTGGCCGGCCAGACCGATACCCGGTTTGTCGTCTCCAGTGAGATAGGTTTGTGAGTAGGCGAGCTTGCCTGTCCAGTCGCCAGTCTGGGGTAGGGCTGGTCGAATTGCTGGTTGCCATGGTGCTTGGTGTGGTGTTGGTGCTTGGTGTGGTCCAGCTGTTTGTCGCCAGCAAGCAATCGTTCGAGGTGCAGCGTCTGTCTGCTGGGGTTCAGGAGGATGCGCGTTTCATTCTCAATCGACTGACGCGTGAGCTGCGCATGGTCGGCATGTATGGTTGCCTGGACTTGACGCGTTTGCCGGATGAGCAGCGTGCCTGGGTACCGGCGCAGTTCGCTACTCCGATTCGTTTCGATGGCGAGGTGCTGTCGCTGATCACCGCTGACCCCACCGGCGAACTGTTTGCCAGCCCGAGTGTGCGCAGCCCGCAGGATTACAACGCCCGCTGGCTGATTGCGAGCAACTGTCGGGACGGCAACGATTTTCGC
Source organism: Pseudomonas jilinensis (assembly GCF_003586265.1). Classification (NCBI taxonomy): domain Bacteria; kingdom Pseudomonadati; phylum Pseudomonadota; class Gammaproteobacteria; order Pseudomonadales; family Pseudomonadaceae; genus Pseudomonas; species Pseudomonas jilinensis. Next base: position 35,734 of record NZ_QJSA01000018.1, read on the forward strand.
CTGGTCGAGGATGCCAGTCTCGATATTCAGCCCGGTGACATGGTGATACCGGTACGACTGCAGGAGTATCGGTTACGCAATTATCAGGTGCAGTCTCGGCTCAATGGCAGCGGCAACTTCGAGACCCTGCTGGGAGGCGTGGTCAGCCTTGAGTTCAGCTTTGGTTTGGCTGCTAGTGCTGAGGACTCGGCGGTCAGCGGCCAGTATGTCAGCACACTGGCCAGCACGGATCTGGCGCGGATTCGCAGCGTGCGGCTGGCGTTGCGCCTGAGCGATAACCCGCAGGCACCGGATGCGGGTCGAGTTCGGGCACAGGACTATCGGATGGTGGTAGCTATCCGCAACCTGGTGCTGTGAAGTGGATGCCGGTATGGGCGCAGGACCGCGTCAGCGCGGCGCGGCACTGGTGGCCAGCCTGGTGTTTTTGCTGTTGTTGAGCCTGATCAGCAGTGCCGGCATTCAGATGTCGACCTTGCAGGAACGCATGGCCGCCAATAGCAGACAACGGCATGACGGGTTTCAGGCTGCCGAGGCGGGCCTGCGCCGGGTAGAGGAGTTGCTGCGCTCGGAGGTGCTGAATAACCGGCCCCTGCCGGCCCCCTGTCAGGCGGAAACCTGTGAACTTGCCCCGCAAGTGCTGGATCTGGATGCCCAGGGTTTGGCCGGCATTGGCTGGCGGCAATTGGAGCATGATCAGTCCGTCAATGGCGTGCAGCTCTGGTATCAGGTTTACAGCCTGGGGGAAAGTCTGGTGCCAGTTAAGGCGCCGGGCGAGGCGCCCGCCCACCTGTATCGGGTCGTGGTGGTTGGGCTCAGTGGCAATACACGGATTGTATTGGAGAGCATGTATGTCCTTGGTGGAGGAATCTGAGACAGGGTTGATTCGCCGATTGGCGGCTGGCTGGCTAGGGCTGCTGGTGGGGATGGCCATACCTTGGCCGGCACAGGCCTTCAACCCGTTGAGTGGCCCCTTGACGGGCTGCACGACGGCGACCAGCCAGGCTGCGCTCAGCACGGGTGAGTTGCTGGCTGACAGTCGGCTGTTTCGCACCAGCTTCGATCGGCAAGACTGGAGTGGCCGAGTCGAAGCCTATGCCCTGGAGCAGGGCGGCGAACTGGGGCGGCGACTATGGAGCAGCGATGAGCGTTTGACCCCGATACAGCAGCCCCGGCTGTACCAGACCTGGCGTCAGGCCGTGGGTGCGCTCGCTGGCGCGGCGGTGCCTCTGGATGCTTTTACCGCCGATAGTTTCGGGCCGGCTCAGCGCCAGCAACTGAGCGAGGCCGCACAGCGGGCCGGATTGCCAGCCGGGCAAGATCAGGCCCTACTGGACTGGGCCAGGGGCGAGACAGTAGCGTCACTGCGTCCACGGCAGCGGCTGCTGGGGGATGTAATCAATGCTGAGTTGCGCTACGCCGCCCCGGCACAGGTTGCCCACGATTACGGGGTTGCTGGTTACACCGGCTACTGGCAATTCAAGCAGACCAGTATGACCTCGCTCCTGGTGCTGGGCGCCAATGACGGTTTTCTTCATGTTCTTGATGCCGAGACCGGCAATCCACAGCTGGCTTACCTGCCAGCGGCTGCGATTACCGGGCTGGAGCAGCGGGCGCGGGTCGATTATGGCCATAGTGCTGAACACCGCTCCGGTATGGATGGGCCGATCACCCTGGCCGATGCGCAGATTGCCGGTCAGTGGTCCACAGTCGCTGTCGCCGGCATGGGCGCGGGTGGTCAGGGCCTGTCGGCAGTGCGCCTGTTCGATCAGGCACGTGGTGCCGGCGCCTTGGGCGGGTTGTGGGATGTGCATGCCAGTGACCCCGCTTATGCCGATCTGGGGTATAGCTATGGCCAGCCTCAGGTTGCTTATCTGGATGGCCGCTGGGTGGTGATCAGTGGCAATGGCTACGGCAGTCGTCGGGCTCAGGCCGCCCTGTATGTGTTGGCGCTGGATGATGGTCAGCTGCTACGCCAGCTGGACGTCGGAGAGGCGGGGGCTAATGGGCTGTCGGCCCCGGTGCTGGTGCATGATGCCCAAGGGCAGGTGCAGGTGGCCTACGCCGGTGACCTGCAGGGCCGGTTGTGGAAGTTCGAACTGAGCGGCGGCGCAGCGGGCTGGCGGGTGGCGTTCGCAGGCGAGCCTTTATTCCAGGCTGCCGCCGGTCAGCCGATTAGCGTGGTGCCGGTAGCAGTCAGGCATCCGCAAGGTGGTCATCTGCTGCTGTTTGGTACCGGCAAGTTCCTTGAAGCGGCTGATCGCACGGATCTCGAAGGGCAGGCGTTTTATGCGATTTGGGATCGGCCGGGCGGGCAGCCGGCGATTGGTCCTGCGGATCTGCTGGCCCAGCGCATCACTGATGAGTTCGATACCGCCCAGGGGCAGTCTCGTCAGGTCAGTCAGGAGCGGGTTGACTGGAGTACTCAGCGTGGCTGGTATTTGCCGCTGGGGGGCGCGGGCGAGCGGGTCACGCGTACGGCGCAGGTGAGCGCGGGGCGGGTTTTGTTCACTACCGCGTACCTGCGCAGCGATGGGCAGGATGCCTGTCTCAGCGAGGCGGGCGGCTGGTTGATGGTTCTGGATCTTTATTCGGGGGCAATGCTGCCCACAGCGCTGCTCGGCAGCGCTACTGATGGGCAGGGTGATGAAAACGGTGATGAAACCGGTAGTGCCATCGCCGGGCTGGAGCAGGGGGTTGGCCTGCCTGGCGAGATCCTGTTGCTCGATGTGCCGGATCTGGCGCTGGATGAAACCGGGCAACCGGTCTCGGGTGGTGGTCAGGGGCTGTTTTGCGACAACCGGCGTGAAACCTGTCAGTGCCCGGAGCGGGCCAGTGCATGCCTTAGCGAGCATCGGCGGCCAGCCTGTGTCGAACAGCAGGTAATAACGCCGGGCAGTGGCGGGTTGGCCCGGCAGCGGCTGACCAACAACTGCCGCTTTACCCAGGCGCTCTGGCGCCAACTGATGTAGGGGGTTCTTGTGCCGACGCGGACGACAGGCTTCACCCTGATGGAATTGTTGATTGTGCTGGTGGTCGTGGCGATTCTGGCCAGTCTGGCCTATCCCTCGTATCAGGAGCACGTACGTCAGACCCGGCGTGCCGAAGTGGGTGCCCTGCTACTGGAAAACGCCCAGCTTCTGGAGCGTCATTACACCCGCCATGGCCGTTATGATAGCGGTCAGGTCGTCGGATTGGTGAGTCAGAGTCCGGCGTCAGGTCCGGCGCTATTCAATATTCAGTTGGAGCGAACGGCAGAGACTTTTCAGCTGAGAGCCATCGCTACCCCTGGCGGGATGATGGCGCAGGATGCATGTGCCCACTATGGGCTGGATCAGCTCGGCCGGCGAACGCCGACCGAGCCGAAGTGCTGGCGCCGTTAGGCTGCCTCTTCGCCGGGCTTGGTCTCTGCCGCGGGGCTGGTTTGGGGCAGGATCAGGTTGAGCACGATGGCCACCACCCCGCACAGGCTGATGCCCTGCAGGCTGATGCTCTGGTTGCCGATCACCATGCCGCCAATCCCGAACACCAGCGTGACCGAGACGATGCACAGATTGCGGGCCTGGCTCAGGTCCACCTGATGGCGGATCAGGGTGTTGATACCAACCACTGCGATCGAGCCGAACAGCAGGCAGAGAATGCCGCCCATGACCGGTACCGGCATGCTTAGCAGTATTGCGCCGAACTTGCTGACGAAGGCCAGGCCGATGGCGAACACCGCAGCCCAGATCATCACATTGGGGTTGAAGTTGCGGGTCAGCATCACGGCCCCGGTCACTTCCGAGTAGGTGGTATTTGGTGGCCCGCCGAGCAGGGCCGCAGCCGAGGTAGCCACCCCGTCACCCAGCAGGGTGCGCTGCAGACCTGGCTTGCGGATGTAATCCTTGCCGGTGACCGAGCCGATCGCCAGCACGTCGCCGATATGTTCGATGGCCGGAGCGATGGCCACCGGGATCATGAACAGAATTGCCGCCAGTTGAAACTCAGGAGTGACGAAGCCGGGCATGGCCAGCCAGTTGGCCTCGTTGACCTGACTGAAATCAACGATGCCCAGGGCCCAGGACAGGCCGTAGCCAACCACGACCCCGGCCAGAATCGGTACCAGCCGAAACAGCCCCTTGGCGAAGACCGCCACCACGATGGTGGTTACCAGAGAGGCCAGGGCGATTAGAATTGCCAGGTTGTAATCCACCAGTTGCGTCGCGCCGTCGCCGCTCTTGCCCATGGCCATGTTAACTGCCACCGAGGCCAGCCCCAGGCCGATCACCATGATCACCGGGCCAACCACCACCGGTGGCAACAGACGCTGAATGAAGCCGGGGCCGCGCAGGTGAACCAGCAGACTCAGCAGTATGTAGACCATCCCGGCCGCCAGCAGGCCGCCCAAGGTGGCCGGTAGCCCCCAGGTCTGGTTGCTGTACATGATCGGGGCGATAAAGGCGAAGCTGGAAGCCAGAAACACCGGCACCTGACGCTGGGTGGTGAACTGGAACAGCAGGGTGCCAAGGCCGGCAGTGAACAGGGCGACACTGGGGTCCATGCCGGTGATCAGTGGCATCAGCACCAGCGCGCCAAACGCCACGAACAGCATCTGCGAGCCGGCCAGGGCGGTGCGCCAGCCGTGGGTTTCGAGGTCCTGCATCAGTGCGTGTCCTTCTGTTTGGTGCCGAAGATCTTGTCCCCGGCATCGCCCAGGCCTGGAATGATGTAGCCGTGCTCATTCAGGCGTTGATCGATTGAGGCAGTGTAGATCTGTACATCGGGATGGGCAGCGTTGACCCGCTCGATACCCTCAGGCGCAGCCACCAGTACCAGTGCGCGGATTTCCCGGGCACCGGCACGCTTGAGCATGTCGATAGTCGCAACCATGGAGCCGCCAGTGGCCAGCATCGGGTCGATGATCAGCGCCATGCGTTGGTTCAGCTCGCCGACCAGCTTTTCCAGGTAGGCATCGGCTTCCAGGGTTTGCTCGTTGCGAACCAGACCTATGACGCTGACCTTGGCGCTTGGAATCAGGCTCAGTACCCCATCGAGCATACCCAGGCCGGCGCGCAGGATCGGCACCACGGTAACCTTTTTGCCGGACAGCTTTTCCACTTCGACCTGACCACACCAGCCTTCGATGCTGTGGGTCTCAACCGGCATATCCTGGGTGGCCTCGTAGGTCAGCAGGGCAGCTACTTCCTGAGCCAGCTCACGGAAGTTCTTGGTGCTGATGTCGGCGCGGCGCATTAGTCCGAGCTTGTGGCGTATCAGCGGATGGCGAATTTCTTTGATATTCATGCAGACGGGCTCTCATGCAGGGCGCAGACAAAATCGCCATAGGTTAAACCAATGAGCCACTGCGGTCACCCGTCTATCTGTCGGGAAAGTCCCGCTATACTTGCGTTTCTGCGACAAGATCAGTATTTTTCGCCCCTTTTTCAGACCTTCCCCGGAGTTTAGCTATGTCGATCGATCTGGAACACGTCAAGCAGGTAATGGCCGAGGCCGACTGCCTGTTCAGTCAGGAGCAGGTCGAGGCGGCCATGGCAAGCATGGCCACTGAAATCAACCAGGCTCTGGGCGACAGCAATCCGATTGTCTATAGCGTGATGAATGGCGGGCTGATCATTGCCGGACAGTTGCTGACCCGGCTGGATTTCCCTATGGAAGTGGGCTATCTGCATGCCACCCGCTATCGCAACAAGCTGTCCGGCGGTGAGTTGTTCTGGAAAGCCAAGGCCGAACACTCGCTGGTGGGTCGCACGGTGCTGATCATCGACGACATTCTCGATGAGGGGCATACCCTGGCGGCGATCGTCGAATACTGCAAGGATGCCGGTGCCGAGCAGGTGCTGACTGCTGTGTTGTTGGACAAAAAACACGACCGCAAGGCCTATCCGGGCATGCGCGCCGACTTTACCGGGTTGGAGGTGGAGGACCGCTACATCTTCGGTTTCGGCCTGGATTACAAGGGCTACTGGCGCAACGCGGCAGGGATCTTCGCGCTCAAGGGACATTGACTTGCGCTGGTCTGGCCCAGGGCGTTTAGTCCTGAGCCAGATACTCTTGAATTTTCTGCGCCGCCCGCTCCGGGGTGGCCAGGTAGTAACGTTCTCCTGTCCTGGCACCCAGCCCGGCGCGTTTGAGTTTCAGGCGTAGTTCCGCCCGTACGCCGATCAGGTAGACTCTGATGCCACGCCGCTGCAGGTCCTGCAGGGCTTTCTCCAGCAGGACCAGCGCGCTCATATCGATACTTGGTACCGCCTGCATGTCCAGAGCCAAATGTACAACCCGGTCATCGAAGCGGCTGATCGCATCCAGCGCCTTGTCGGCGGCGGCAAAGAACAGCGGCCCGTCGATTCGATACAGCGCCACGCTGTCCGGCAGGTTCGCCAGCGCCTGGTGGCGCTGCAAGGGCAGTGCCTGGCCACGACTGAGCCCGGCCATGCGGCGAATGAACAGCGCCGAGGCCAGCAGCAGGCCAACCCCTACAGCCAGCACCATATCGAACAGTACGGTCAGCAGCAGGCAGACCAGTAGTACCACCACGTCCTGGAGTGGGCCAATGCGCAGTACATGAAGAACATGGGGAGCCTCACTCATGTTCCAGGCGACCATCAGCAGCATGGCGGCCAACGAGGCCATTGGCAGGTAGGCGAACAGATCAGCCAGCAACACCACTGCCAGTAGCATGACCAGTGCGTGGATCACTGCCGCCAGGGGCGAGCGTGCGCCGCTGCGGACGCTGGTGGCGGTGCGGGCGATGGCCGCGGTGGCGGTGATGCCGCCGAAGAAGGGGGCGACCAGATTGCCCAAACCCTGGCCCATCAATTCGGCATTGGGATCGTGACGGGTATTGGCCATGCCGTCGGCGACCAGCGCGCAGAGCAGCGATTCGATGGCCCCGAGCATGGCCACTGCCAGGGCTGAGGGCAGCAATTCGCGTAGCAGGGCGAAGTTAACCAGCAAGGGCTGACCGTCGGCGCCTGGCAACTGCCAGGGCAGTACCCATTGGGGGGCGAAGGGCGGGATGCCGGCATGCAGTACGCCATCGACTTCGTAGCTGAACCGTGAGCCCAGGGTTGCCACTGGAATGTCCCAGTACAGCAGGCTGGCGGCCAGTAGCGAGCCGGCGAGCAGAGCGATCAGGTGGCCGGGGATGCGTTTGGTCAGGCGTGGCCAGAGAATCAGAACCGCCAGAGTGCTGAGACCGACCAGGGTATCCCCAAGTTGCAGGCTTGGCAGGGCCGAAACCAGCGCCTGCAACTGTTCCAGGGTATGGCTGTGCTGGCCAACCTGCTGCAAGCCGAACAGGTCCTTGACCTGCAAGATGGCAATGACGATCCCGATACCAGCGGTAAAGCCCATCACCACCGGGTAGGGTACGAACTGGATCAGGTTGCCAAGTCGGGCCAGCCCCAGGGTCATCAGAATCAGGCCGGCCATGATGGTTACCAGCAACAGGCCGCCGAGGCCGTATTGCTGGGTGATGGGCAGCAGAATCACCACGAAGGCGGCGGTAGGGCCGGAAATATTGAAACGCGAGCCTCCGGTCACCGCGATGATCAGGCCGGCAACGATTCCGGTATAGAGACCATGCTGAGGCGCCACTCCGACCGCGATGGCCAGCGCCATGGCCAGTGGAATGGCGATGATCCCGACCGTGATTCCGGCCAGCAGGTCACCGCGCAGGGCAGCCAGCCCGTAGCCCTGATAACTGTCACGCAGGGCACTGAACAACGGCAAGGCAAAACGCCGGGGAGTCGCCATGGGGCATCCTGTTCCAGAGGGAATCAAAGGGACTGTGCGGCGATGGGGCTTGAATGACAACTCGACTTACTGCTAATACAGCGGAGTGATTCACGGCCCGGCAACGAGGAAAAGCCCGTGCGTACCATTCGCCATTACTTTGTTGGAATGCTCCTGAGTGTACTCGGCAGTGCGGTATTGGCCAATCCGGTCAGTTTGCCGCATGACGAGTTCATGCCTGAGGATGTTTACGGCGTGCGCCGGGACAAGCCCGAGCAGATGCTGTTCCAGGTTGAACACTATCGCCTGACTGTGGGTACGGAACAGCGCCCGGGAGCAACCCAGGTGGGCGCCGGGCATGGAGTCTGGCTGTTGCTGGAGGGGCGCTCACTGATTTCGGGCAGCCCGGTCCGGCGGGCCGAAATCAGCTTTGTTGATGCAGGCACCCGAACCCGCCCGACCCGGCTCGATAGTCGCAGTCAGACCCTGCATCTGAGTTATCCGCTCAGCTATATCGATACCCTGTTGCGGGTTCTGGATCAGGCCGGCCCGAGCTATGTACAAGCCCGCTTCCATGGCAACGGCACGGTCTGGGCCGATGTGCATGGCGGACCGGTCAGTCGCTAGCGGCTGTTAGGGCGGCTGGGTACAATGGCGTTTTGGCGAATCTGCGAATGAGGTGTGGCGTGCGTAAGGACAAGAAGAAGGTCATTGGCGAGGAGATGAGCGACGAGCAGGTTGCCGCGTTTCTGCAGGCTCGGCCCTATGCGGCAGACGAGTCGGTAGAACTGCATATCCTGACCCGGGCCTACCGCGGCCTGCGGGTGGATGATTTTGAGCGTTTTCTGGTGATGTTCAAGGCGGCGGGACATGATCTCAATGCCACCGACGGCCAAGGCCGGACTTTCCTTCAGCATGTCCGTGAGCACGCCCTGGGCGGTGACTATGTGACAGTACTGGAGGCGGCAGGCGCTCGCTGAGGTTCAGACTGGCTGGGCCTGCCAGGATTGCCGCTGGCGCCGGGCGCCAGGCATCGGCGCCAGGGCGTCGGGCGGTATGGTCTGGCCAAGCCAGCGAGGATCGCTGTGAGTGATTTCGACCCAGTGCCCGCTGTCGGGTGGCTCGGCCAGTTGCCACAGCGACTGGCAGCGGCCCTGGTTGTCGAGCCGGGCAAAGTGGCGCATCGGTGCGCGCCGCAACAGTAAACCGATCATCAGCCCATCTCCCCTGATCAGGTAATGCCGCCAGTATCGATGCGGGGCATTGCAAGTTGATGACGGTGAGAGCGGTGGAACCGTGTTGGCCTCGGATGAGTCAAACCGCAGGCACAAAGCAGGTTTTATGGTGTTACCTCAACTTGATGCAGGAGTGTTGATTCATGTTTGGTCGTTTGGGGATGCTGGTAGTGGCCGCGATGGCCCTGGTGCTGGTGGGCTGTGCCCATAGCCCGCAACAACTGAATGTGCAGCCGCAAGTGCAGGTGCCGCTCAACCCAGTCGCCCGGCAGCAGCCGGTCGTGGTGGTGGTGCAGGATACCCGTCCTTCAAAGGTGCTTGGTACCCGGGGTGGGATCTACCCCGACTCCAGCAACATCACCATCAATGAGCAGAGCCTGGGGCAGGTGCGTCATCAGGTTGAACAGGCTGTGCGTCAACTCGGCTTTAATGTGGTGCCCGAAGGTACGCCGAACGCCAACCGCCTGACGGTCAGCTTGGCTGACTTGCGTTATCAGTCGCCCAAGAGTAGCGCCTATGTGACCCAGGCTGATATCAGCGCGACTTTTGCCGCCGAGGCTCGCTCGAGTAATCAGCAGTACCAGGGACGTTACAGCGCTTCGGCCCAGCACCGGTTCGGTTATGCACCCAATCAGGCGACTAATACCCGATTGGTGACAGAGGTCATGAGTGACGCGCTGACCCGGGTGTTTCAGGACCCCACCATCGTCGAGATACTGCAACGCTGAGCACGGCCCGCAACACCTTGATGGCCGCCGCCTGCTGATCGAGGCGGCGGCCGGCCTTCAACTACCCGGGTCTTTGTGATCCGGCTGCAACTCGGCAGGTTGCAGCATCTCATCATGTTCGGCCATGTTCCACGGCAGGGTGCCGGGGGAAATGTGGCGAAAATGCAGGTATTTTTCGAACTGATCGAGCAGATCGCCAATCAGTTCCTGCTCATCGTAACCATGCACATCGTAGGACTGTCCGCCCCGACGCAGAAACACTTCGGCGCGGTAGTAGTGGGCGTCGCCTGCGGGACTGCGATCCTGTTCCGGGAAGGCGAAGCTGGGCCGGGCGTAGTCACGCAGACGGATATCGTAGATAAAATCCAGCTCGTCGTCGCGACTGACTTCCAGATAGACCCGGCAATGTTCCTGATCGAAGCTTACGCTGGCTGGCCAGCCCTGCTCCTGCAGACCTCGGCTGACCTGCTGCATGGCTTTCATCGCAGTGCCCGAGATGAAGCTTTCAATCTGCTCGCGGCTGGCAAAGTGCAGCATACCGGCCAGTCGTTTCTTCCAGTGGCCAGGATCGCGGCCGCTGCTGTGGCGACCGCTCTGCATGGCGTACTGCAGGCTGGCGTCACGGTGGCCTTCGATGGTCAGCGCGCGCCACATCCCAGTCGCAGCGATCAGCATGATGATGGCGAATGGCAGGGCGCTGGCGATAGTCATGGTTTGCAATGCGCTGAGCCCACCGGCCAGCAGCAGGACCGAGGCCAGCACGCCTTCTAGAATCGCCCAGAAAGCCCGTTGCCAGGCCGGAGTTTGCAGTGCGCCGCCAGAGGCTAGCGAGTCGACCACCAGTGAGCCTGAGTCCGAAGAGGTGACGAAGAAAGTGATAATCAGCACTACGGTGATGAAGGACACGATCGACGTTAGCGGCAGGCGCTCGTAGAGTTTGAACAGGGCGATTGCAGTATCGTTCTGCACCTCGCTGATCAGAGCGGTGTAGCCTTCGTTCATGATCAGGTGCAGAGCGGTGTCGCCGAAGATCGAGAACCATAAAAATGTAAACATGGTCGGTACCAGCATCACGCCGAAAACAAACTGGCGAATTGTCCGGCCGCGACTGATCTTGGCGATGAACAGGCCGACGAATGGTGCCCAGGCAATAGTCCAGCCAAAGATGAACAGGGTCCAGTTACCGATCCAGTCACTACGGGTATAGGCCTGCAGATTGAAGGTGCGCTCGACGATGTGGTTCAGGTAGCTGCCGGTGTTCTGCAGGAAGGTCTCAAGGATCATGATGCTGGGGCCAACCACGAACACGAACAACATCAAGGATACGGCCAACACCATGTTGAGAATCGATAGCCGCTTGACGCCCTTGTCCAGGCCGGCCACTACCGAAATCAATGCCAGGGCGGTGATGGCCGCGATGGCGATGATCTGTACTGTGACACTCACCGGTATGCTGTCCCACAGATAGTTCAGGCCGGCATTGATCTGGGCCACTGACAACCCCAGGGTGGTGGCAATGCCAAACAGGGTGCCGAGAATGGCAAACACGTCGACTGCATGGCCGATCGGGCCATAGATACGCTCGCCGATCAATGGATAGAGCGCTGAGCGGATCGACAGTGGCAGACCGTGGCGAAACGAGAAATAGGCCAGTACCAGCCCCACCAGACCGTAGATCGCCCAGATATGGAAGCCCCAGTGGAAGAAGGCGATCTGCATCGCCTGCTTGGCCGCGTCAACGGTTTCAGCCGCGCCGGCCGGCGGCGATGCGTAGTGCAGTACCGGTTCGGCAACTCCGAAAAACAGCAGGGCAATACCGTAACCGGCTGAGAACAACATGGCGAACCAGGCCGGGAAACTGTATTGCGGCTCGGCATGGTCGGGGCCGAGCTTGATATTGCCCCAGGATGTGCAGGCTATACCGACGATGAATACCAGAAAGATCGCCACCGCCAGCATGTAGAACCAGCCGAAGGTTTCGGTGATGAAGGCCAGCGTTGCAGAGAACGCCTTGCCAGCTTGGTCCGGGTTGCTGATGGTACCAATCACCAGCAGCAGGGCGACGATGACGGCCGGAGCGAATACCGGAACGAGAATGGTGGTCTTCCAGAGCGGTTTGTCGGTCATTGCAAAATCCTTGGCATGCCGGGCCGTTCCGCTGGGGGCGCGGCCAGTGAACGTTGCGTTCAGTATAGCGGGCAGATACTAAGGGGCAGACCGGAGGGGGTCAGAGCGTGTCTTCGTTCTCCAGTTCGACCCGGACCCGGACGCTGCCGGCGCGGACCATGCCGAGCTGTTCGGCGGCAACCCGAGAAACATCGATCACCCGGCCACCGACAAAAGGTCCACGGTCATTGATCCGCAGCACCACGCTGCGGCCGTTGTTGAGGTTTGTGACCCGCACCAGGGTGCCGAACGGCAGGCTCGGGTGGGCGGCGGTCATGCTGCCCTGGTCGTAGGGTTCGCCGCTGGCGGTGCGGCGGCCGTGCAGGCGGGAAGAGTAGAACGAGGCCTTGCCGACTTCGCTCCAGTCGGCCTCAATGCTGTTGCCATGGCTGGCCACAGCTGGCGCACTGGTGCAGGCCAGCAGGGTTAACAGCACACCAAGCAGCGCAGTCCGGCGCATGACAGCCTCCTACCTTAAATGAGCCAGTGCCGTGGCGTGATCTGTGACCACGCCCGGACGCCTACGGTTCAGCCTTCGAGCTTTTTCTTCAGCAACTCGTTGACCTGTTGCGGGTTGGCCTTGCCCTTGGAGGCTTTCATCGCCTGGCCAACGAAGAAGCCGAACATCTTGCCGCGCTTGGCCTCGTCGCTGGCGCGATACTGTTCGACCTGAGCAGCGTTGGCGGCCAGCACCTCGTCGAGCATGGCTTCGATGGCGCCGCTGTCGGTCACCTGCTTGAGCCCCTTGGCTTCGATGATCGCATCGGCCGAGTCGCCCTCGCCATTGGCCAGTGCCTCGAACACCATCTTGGCAATCTTGCCGGAGATAGTGTTGTCCTGGATCCGTTGAATCAGACCGCCCAGTTGTGTGGCGCTGACCGGCGACTGATCGATCTCCAGATCGGCTTTGTTGAGCAGGCTGGACAGCTCACCCATGACCCAGTTGGCCGCCAGCTTGGCGTCACCGCAGCTCTGCTGGACCTGTTCGAAGTAGTCAGCCAATTCACGTTGGGCCGACAGGACGCTGGCGTCGTAAGCCGACAGGCCGAACTGGCTTTCGAAACGCTCGCGCTTTTGCGCCGGAAGTTCCGGCAACTCGCCACGCACTGCCTCGATGAACGCCGGCTCAATCACTACCGGCAGCAGGTCCGGATCGGGGAAGTAACGGTAGTCGTTGGCTTCTTCCTTGCTGCGCATGGAGCGAGTGACGTCCTTGTTCGGGTCATATAGGCGGGTTTCCTGGACCACGGCGCCGCCGTCCTCGATCAGGTCGATCTGGCGCTGCACCTCATGGTTGATGGCCTTTTCGATAAAGCGGAACGAGTTGACGTTCTTGATCTCGCAGCGGGTGCCGAACTCGGTCTGGCCCTTGGGTCGTACCGAGACGTTGCAGTCACAACGCAGCGAGCCTTCGGCCATGTTGCCGTCGCAGATGCCCAGATAGCGCACCAGCGAGTGGATGGTCTTGGCATAGGCCACCGCTTCCTTGGCGCTGCGCATGTCCGGTTCGGAGACGATCTCCAGCAGCGGAGTGCCGGCGCGGTTCAGGTCGATGCCGGTCATGCCGTGAAAGTCTTCGTGCAGGCTCTTGCCAGCGTCTTCTTCCAGGTGTGCCCGGGTAATCCCGACGCGCTTGACCGTGCCATCCTCCAGGGTGATATCTAGGTGGCCCTTGCCGACGATCGGCAGTTCCATCTGGCTGATCTGGTAGCCTTTGGGCAGGTCAGGGTAGAAGTAGTTCTTGCGCGCGAACACGTTGGTCATGCCGATCTCGGCATCCACCGCCAGGCCGAACTTGATTGCGTTCTTCACCGCCTGGGCATTGAGCACCGGCAGGCTGCCGGGCATGCCCAGGTCAACCAGGCTGGCCTGGGTGTTAGGCTCGGCACCGAAGGTGGTGGCGCTGCCGGAGAAGATCTTCGAGGCGGTGGTCAACTGGGCGTGGATTTCCAGGCCGATGACGATTTCCCATTGCATAGTCTGTCCTCAGTCCTCTCGATAACCTGCGGGTGCGCGGGTATGCCAGTCGGTGTGCTGCTGGTACTGGTGGGCAATGTTCAGCAGGCGCGCCTCGCTGAAGTAGGGCCCGAGCAACTGCATGCCAATCGGCAGACCATTGGCGAACCCGGCCGGCAGGGCGATGCCCGGCACGCCGGCGAGGTTGGCGGTGATGGTGTAGATATCGGTCAGGTACAGGCTGACCGGGTCGTCGATTTTCTCGCCGATGCGGAAGGCCGGGGTTGGTGAGGTTGGGCAGAGAATCGCGTCGACCTGCTCGTAGGCGGCCATGAAGTCGTTCTTGATCAGCCGGCGGATCTTCTGGGCCTTGAGGTAGTAGGCGTCGTAGTAGCCGGCCGACAGCGCATAGGTGCCGACCAGAATCCGCCGCTTGACCTCGGCGCCGAAGCCTTCGCCGCGCGAGCGGGTGTAGAGGTCGGTCAGATCTGCCGGGTTGTCGCAGCGATAGCCGAAACGCACGCCGTCAAAACGTGACAGGTTGGACGAGGCCTCGGCCGGGGCGATTACGTAGTAGGCCGGGATCGCCAGCTCGGCATTGGGCAGGCTGATTTCCTTGATCTCGGCACCCAGGGCCTGGAACTGCTGGACGGCGGTTTCGATAGCGGCGGCGGTAGCGCTGTCCAGCCCGGCGCTGAAGTATTCCTTAGGCAGGCCGATGCGCAAACCCTTGAGTGAGTCGTTAAGGCTGGCCGAGTAGTCCGGCACCGGCGCATCGACACTGGTCGAGTCCTTAGGGTCGAAACCGGCCATGGCCTGCAGCAACAGGGCGCAGTCTTCGGCGTTGCGGGCCATAGGGCCGCCCTGGTCGAGGCTCGAGGCGTAGGCGATCATGCCCCAGCGCGAGACCCGACCATAGGTCGGCTTGAGTCCGGTCAGGGCGGTGAAGCCAGCCGGCTGGCGGATCGAACCGCCAGTATCGGTACCGGTGGCCGCTGCGCACAGCCGGGCGGCCACGGCAGCCGCCGAGCCGCCGGATGAGCCACCGGGGACGTGTTCGCTGTTCCAAGGGTTGCGCACCGGGCCATAGAAACTCGATTCGTTCGACGAGCCCATGGCGAATTCGTCCATGTTGGTCTTGCCCAGCATCACTGTGCCGGCGTCGATAAAACGCTGGGTCACGGTGGATTCGTAGGGGGCAATGAAGTTGTCGAGCATCTTAGAGCCGCAACTGGTGCGCACGCCTTGGGTGCAGAACAGGTCCTTGTGTGCCAGGGCAATGCCGGTCAGTGGGCCAGCGTCACCGGCGGCGATTCGCGCGTCGGCGGTACGGGCCTGTTCCAGGGCCAGTTCCGGGGTTACGGTGATGTAGCTGTTGAGCGCGCCATCGAACTGCTCGATGCGCTTGAGGTAGTGCTGGGTCAGCTCGACGCTGGAAATCGCCTTGCTGCGCAGGGCCTGGGATAGCTCGGCCAGGGTTTTCTCATGCATGGGGAAGCTCTCGTCGCGACGGATTATTCGATCACCTTGGGTACCAGATACAGCCCGGCTTCGGTCGCCGGAGCGATGGCCTGGTAGGCATCGCGCTGATTCTGCTCGGTCACGCTGTCCGGACGCAGGCGCTGGGTGGTTTCCAGAGGATGGGCCAGCGGCTCGATGCCGGTAGTGTCCACGGCCTGCATCTGGTCGATCAGACCGAGAATGCCGGACAACTTGGCAGTGGTGGCGGGGATCTCGTCCTCGCTGATGGCGATGCGGGCCAGATGGGCGATCTTTTCCACATCGGAGCGGTCAAAGGCCATGTGCTGTTCTCCATGAAGCCGGGAATGATTCCGGTCAATTGGCGCGGATGTTACCGATATCGGCCGTAATGGCGCGGGGAAACCGGACAAAGGGGCGAATTTACCACATCCGCGCCTTGCCCAAAAACCCCGCCATTGTTAGAGTTGCGACACTTCCGGAAGTACCGATCAGTTACCTGTGAGAGTGATATTGTCCGGCCAGTCATGCGGGTTGCCGCTGTCTTTGTGAGTGATCGCTGCTGGTCTGTGCTGCTTATCAGGTAGCTTATCCGTGTTTCCCTACAATTTATTATTTTTCTTTACGCGTCTCGGGATACTGTTTACCCATGTTCAAAAAAATTCGTGGCATGTTTTCCAGCGATCTGTCCATCGACCTGGGCACGGCCAACACCCTGATTTATGTCCGCGATCGCGGCATCGTTCTTGACGAGCCTTCAGTGGTCGCGATTCGTAGCCACGGCAACCAGAAAAGCGTGGTTGCTGTCGGCACCGAGGCCAAGCGCATGCTCGGCCGTACCCCGGGCAACATCCAGGCCATTCGGCCCATGAAGGACGGCGTGATCGCCGACTTCAGCGTCTGCGAAAAGATGCTCCAGTACTTCATCAACAAGGTTCACGAAAACAGCTTCATTCAGCCCAGCCCGCGAGTACTGATCTGTGTGCCGTGCAAGTCGACCCAGGTCGAGCGCCGGGCGATTCGTGAATCGGCGCTGGGCGCCGGGGCCCGCGAGGTGTTCCTGATCGAGGAGCCGATGGCTGCGGCGATCGGTGCCGGTCTGCCGGTAGAAGAGGCGCGCGGCTCGATGGTAGTCGATATCGGTGGTGGTACCACCGAGATTGCCCTGATCTCGCTCAACGGCGTGGTCTACGCCGAATCGGTACGGGTCGGTGGTGATCGCTTCGATGAGGCGATCGTGACCTATGTGCGGCGTAACTATGGCAGCCTGATTGGTGAATCCACTGCCGAGCGGATCAAGCAGGAAATCGGTGTGGCCTACCCCGGCGGCGATGTGCTGGAGGTTGATGTCCGTGGTCGCAACCTGGCTGAAGGTGTGCCGCGCAGCTTCACCCTGAACTCCAACGAGGTGCTGGAAGCGCTGCAGGAGTCGCTGGCCTCCATTGTCCAGGCAGTCAAGAGCGCACTGGAGCAGTCGCCGCCGGAACTGGCCTCGGATATCGCCGAGCGTGGGCTGATCCTGACTGGTGGCGGGGCGCTGCTGCGTGATCTGGACAAGCTGCTGGCGCAGGAAACCGGCCTGCCGGTAATCGTCGCCGAAGATCCGCTGACCTGCGTTGCCCGCGGCGGTGGCAAGGCACTGGAAATGATGGATCAGCACAGCATGGACCTGCTCTCCACCGAGTGATTCGCTGTGATCCGGCAGGCTCGCCTGGTGGCAGTCTGCCGGACTTGTGGTTGTCAACCCGTGGCGCAATGGGAGACCCGCCATTAAACCGCTATTCATCAAGGGACCGTCACTGGGCGTACGGCTGTTCGCACTGACGGTGCTGTCCGTTGTGTTGATGGTTATCGACGCTCGGTTCGCGGCGCTGCAACCGCTGCGCGCTCAGCTTGGCCTGCTGCTGACGCCGTTGTATTACGTGGCTGAAGTCCCGGCCCGGACCTGGGATACCTTTCACCAACTGACTTCCAGCCGGGCCGAGCTGATTGCCGAGAATGAACGGCTGCGCGCCGAGTCGCTGCTGATTCAGCGTCAACTGCAGAAGCTGGCCTCGCTGACCGAGCAGAACGTGCGTCTGCGTGAACTGCTCAATTCCTCCTCGCTGGTAGATGAGCGGGTGCTGGTGGCTGAACTGATCGGTGTCGACCCCAATCCCTTTACCCAGCGCCTGATGATCAACAAGGGTGAGCGCGATGGCGTGTTCCTTGGCCAGCCAGTGCTGGACGCCAGCGGCCTGATGGGCCAGGTGGTCGAGGTCATGCCGCATACCGCCCGGGTTCTGCTGATTACCGACGCCGCCCACAGTCTGCCGGTGCAGGTCAACCGCAACGGCTTGCGTGCCATCGCCGCCGGGACCGGCAACAACGAATATCTGGAATTGCGCTATGTCGGCGATACCGCCGATATTCGGGTCGACGACATTCTGGTCAGCTCCGGTCTGGGGCAGCGTTTCCCGGCCGGTTACCCGGTTGGCCGGGTGGTCGCTGTGGATCGCGATCCTGGGCATCCGTTTGCCGAGGTCAAGGTGGCGCCCACTGCGCAGCTCAATCGCAGTCGTTACATGTTGCTGGTATTCAGCCCGGAAAGTGCCTATGGCGAAGTGCTGCCTGCGCTGGAGTTGGCGAGTGAGCAAGAAAAGAATGGCGCACAGGATGAGGGCGAGCAGGTTGCCGAGCCGGTAGCAGTTGACGCGGCCGACCAGGCTTCAGAGGAGAATGGCGATGCGCAATAGTCTGTTGATCGCCTTGAGCATTCTCGCCGCTCTGCTATTGAGCATCATGCCGATGCCCTCGCCGTTGGATCTGGGGCGGCCGATGTGGCTGGCGATGGTGCTGGCCTACTGGGTGATGGCCCTGCCTCACCGGGTCGGTCTGCTGACCGCTTGGGTCAGTGGGTTGGCGACCGATGTACTGTACGGCGAGCTGTTTGGCCAGCATGCACTGGTCATGACCCTGGTGGCCTGGCTGGTGCTGTTGCTGCATCAGCGTATCCGGCGTTTCCCGTTGTGGCAGCAGAGTCTGGTGATGCTGCCGGTTCTGGGCATCGCCCAGATGGTTCTGCTGTGGCTCAACAGCCTGAGCGGCAACCGGCCGCCGACCCTGCTGTTCCTGATGCCGGCGCTGGTCAGCGTATTCCTCTGGCCCTGGGTGTCGTCGGTCCTGTCGGTGCTGCGTAAACGCTTCCATGTCTACTGAACCCCTGTACCTGGCCTCTGCTTCTGTGCGCCGGCGTGAACTGCTGGCCCAGATCGGTGTGCCTTGCCAGCGGCTGGTATGTTCAGTGGATGAGCAGCAACTGGCAGGCGAGTCGGCTGAGGTCTATGTGTTACGGGTGACGGCCGACAAGGTTCAAGCCGGGCTGGCACAGGTTGCCGATGGCGCGGTGGTGCTGGCGGCGGATACTGCCGTGGTGCTGGGCGAGCAGATTCTCGGCAAGCCGGTCGATCGCCAGCAGGGGCTGGAGATGTTGCGGGCGCTATCCGGGCGTGAGCACCGGGTGCTCACGGCGGTCGCCGTGGCCCAGCACGGGCGCTGCCTGAGCCAGTTGGTGGAAACCCGGGTCTGGTTCCGGGGTCTGAGCGAGGCCGAGATCGAGGCCTACTGGGCCAGCGGCGAGCCGCGCGACAAGGCCGGGGGCTATGGCATTCAGGGACTGGGGGCGGTCTTTGTCGAGCGGATCGACGGCAGCTACAGCGCTGTGGTCGGATTGCCCTTGATGGAAACTGCACAATTACTGGCCCAGTTCGGGGTTGCCTGTTGGCAGCAACGCGGCTTGCGATGAAACGTCAACAGACCCTAGCCCCGGCGGCCGGCTGAACTCCCAACCCGCCTTCAACGAATCGGTTGATTGGCTGACTCTATCTCAGTGATCGCTGTTGCACAGCTCGATTCACCGGTATTCTGCCAGTATGAATTGAGCGGGAGAGCCTATGAGCGAAGAAATTCTGATCAACGTCACCCCGATGGAAACCCGGGTGGCCCTGGTCGAAAACGGGGTGTTGCAAGAGGTCCATGTCGAGCGAACCCTGCGTCGTGGTATCGTCGGCAATATCTACAAAGGCAAGGTCGTGCGGGTTCTGCCCGGCATGCAGGCCGCGTTTGTCGATATCGGCCTGGAACGCGCAGCCTTTATCCATGCCTCGGAAATCTCCGAGCGCGAAGGGCCGGCGGTCGAGCCGATCAGTTCGCTGGTACATGAGGGCCAGTCGCTGGTGGTGCAGGTGACCAAGGACCCGATCGGTACCAAGGGCGCACGGCTGACCACCCACTTGTCGGTACCTTCGCGTTATCTGGTGTATATGCCCAAGACCCCGCATGTGGGGATTTCGCTGAAAATCGAAGATGAAGCCGAGCGTGAGCGGCTCAAGCAGATCGTTGCCCACTGTGTCGAAGATGAAGGCGTGGAAGAGGCCGGTGGTTTCATTCTGCGTACCGCTGCCGAGGCTGCGCGGGAGGAAGATATCCTGGTCGATATCCGCTATGTGCGCCGGCTTTGGCAGCAGATCTCCCAGCAGATGAGCCAGGCCCCGGCACCTTCGGTGCTGTACGAGGATCTGGCCCTGGCATTGCGCACCCTCCGCGATCTGGTCAATCCGCGGATCGAGAAGATCCGGATCGACTCGCGGGAAACCTTCCAGAAGATCGAGCAGTTCGTTCAGGAGCTGATGCCGGGCATCGAGGAAAAGCTCGAGCACTATCCTGGCGAGCGACCGATCTTTGACCTGTATGGGGTCGAGGATGAGATCCAGAAGGCCATGGAGCGGCGGGTCATGCTCAAGTCCGGCGGCCATCTGGTGATCGATCAGACCGAGGCGATGACCACCATCGACGTCAATACCGGGGCCTTTGTCGGACACCGGACCCTTGAGGAAACCATCTTCAAGACCAACCTTGAGGCGGCCACGGCGATTGCCCGGCAACTGCGCCTGCGCAATCTGGGCGGGATCATCATCATCGACTTCATCGACATGGAAGACGAGGATCATCAGCGCCAGGTACTGCGGACCCTGGAAAAGCAGCTCGAACGCGATCACGCCAAAACCAACATCATTGGCATCACCGAGCTGGGCTTGGTGCAGATGACCCGCAAACGTACCCGCGAAAGTTTGGAACAGGTGCTCTGTGAGCCTTGTCCAAGTTGTCAGGGGCGGGGGATTCAGAAAACCCCGGAAACCGTGTGTTACGAAATCTTCCGCGAAATCCTGCGCGAAGCCAGGGCCTACCAGGCCGATGCCTACATGGTACTGGCTTCGCAATCGGTCATTGATCGTTTGCTTGATGAAGAATCGGGCAATGTCGCCGATCTTGAGCTGTTTATCGAGCGGCCGATCAAGTTTCAGGTGGAAACCATGTATACCCAGGAACAGTACGACGTGGTGTTGATGTGATGAACGGGTGAACCCGATGCTCTGGCAAACCTGGCTGCGACGCCTATTGGATGGGCTGATCCTGCTTTTGGTGGGCTGGTTGCTGCTGGCCGCGATTTACGTCAGCCTGGGTCGCCAGTTCATGCCGGTGGTGGCTGACTACCAGGCTGAGCTGGTGGTCAAGGCCGAGCAACTGAGCGGCCGGGCCATCCACCTTGAGCGCCTGCAGGGCGAGATGCAGGGCGGGCAGCCGGTGTTCAAGCTGCGTGGCTTGCAGGTGCATGCCGACCTTGATCCTGACAGCCCGATACTATTTGCCCTGGACAACGTAACCGCCCGGCTTGATCTGTTTGCCAGCCTCTGGCAACGCCGGCCGGTGATGGATGCGTTGCAGATTCAGGGGCTGGAGCTGGAACTGAGCGAAAACGCCGACGGCCACTGGCAGGTGCATGGCCTTGGCGGCCAAAGCGCCCAACTGGCCGGGTTGGATGAGGCCCTGCGCTTGCTCTCCAGCCAACGGCGGATCACCCTGCTTGAAACCCGAATTCGCATCAGCCCCTGGCAGCAACCCGACTGGGTGTTCAGCGAAGGCGACCTGACCCTGCTCAATGGCCCCAACTGGCATCGACTCGATGGTCAGGTCAACCTGCCTGATGGTGAGCGGCTGCGTTGGCAGGCCAGCGCCCTGATGCCTGGGCTGGACTGGCAGCGCTTGTCACTGGGGTTTTTCCTGGAGTTGCCGGCGACCAACTGGGGCCGCTGGTTGCCTCCTGCCTGGATGGAGCGCATGCAGATCCAGACGCTGGTGGCCGGTGGGCAGCTTTGGGGTAGCTGGCAGCATCAGCGCCTGGATCATCTGCAGGGGCTGCTGATCACCCCGCAGCTGGAACTGAATGGGGTGCGCCAGGTGCCGGTGCTGAATGATCTGGTTGCCCGTTTCGAGTGGCGCGAGCAGGCCGGGCAGCAATCGCTGCGAGTTGATGAGCTGAGCATGCGCCTGGATGAAGAGATCTGGCCGGCAACCCGGATTCAGTTGCAGCGTGAGCTGGAGTCCGGGGCCTGGTTGGCCCGGGTCGACCAGCTACCGCTGGAGCATCTGGGCCACTGGTTGCCGGGCTTGATCGAGCACGAACTGACCGCCGAAGTCATCAGCACCCTGGCACCCCGTGGGACCCTGCGCGATGTGCAATTGAACGGAACGAGCGACTGGCGTGACTGGCGCAACCTGCGACTGCAGGCCCGGCTTGATCGGGTCGGGGTCTCAGCCTGGGAAGCGGTGCCGGCCTTTGAAGGGGTGAGTGGCAGCCTGAGTGGTAGCCCCGCTGAGGGCGAGTTGCGAGTAGCCAGTGATAACTGGGCAATCCATCTGCCACGACTGTTTCCCCAAGCCTGGCACTATACGCGGGCTGAGGGAGCGCTGCAGTGGCGCTGGTCGGATGAGCTGGGGCTGAGCCTGATAGCCCCGGGTCTGCGTGCAACAGGTGAGGAAGGTCCATTGACTGCCCGGATGGAGTTGCTGTTGCCGCCGCCCGGAGGGGTTCCGACCATGGATCTGCGTGTTGCCCTACGCGATAGCCAGGCTCGTTTCCATGAGCGTTACTTGCCAACCTTGGCCCCTGCGTTCGAACCGGCGTTGGCCGATTGGCTCAAGGACTCGCAGCTCAGCGGCCGGGTACCCCAGGCTATCTTTGCCTATCGGGGTTCGCTGCTCAAGGACGCCGAGCCGGACGAGCGTCAGATTGACCTGTATGCCCGGCTGGAGGGTGGCAGCCTGCAGTTCCAGCCCGGCTGGCCAGGGTTGAGCGAGGTATCTGCAACCCTGTATCTGGACAATGAGTTGCTGGATATCGGGCCGGGGCAGGCCCGGCTGCTGGATACTGAGCTCAGTGGCATTCAGGTCTCGACCCGGCGTGAGAGTCCCGAGGCGGCATTGCGCCTGCTGGTGGCTGGCGACTTTAAGGGACCGTTGAGTGATGCCCTGACGCTGATGCAGGACAGCCCGCTGGCTGAGCTGAGCGGTGACCCGCTGGCCGGTTGGCAAGGTCAGGGTCAGGTCGATGGACAGCTGGCCCTGGCCATTCCGCTGCGTCAGGGCCAGCCGCTGGGTGTTGACGTGGGCTGGCAGGCTGAGGTCGAGCAGTTACAGATTCCGCAGTTGCAGGAGCCGATTCATGAACTGCGCGGCCGGTTCGCCTACAACGATGGGCAGGGGCTCGCGGCTTCAGGTCTGACGCTGCGTTTTCTCGGTGAGCCGGTTGCCGCCGAGATTGATCGGATTGATGCGCAGCAACGCATCCGTCTGAGTGGCAAGCACTCGCTGGAGCGGTTGCAGGGCTGGACACTGCTGGGGGTGGAGGCACTGCCCAAGGGGCTGGCCAGCGGGGCTCTTGACTGGCAGGCCGACGTGCGTCTGGCCGAAGGCCGTCAGCGGGTTGAAGTCAGTAGTGCATTGGAAGGCGTCAGTCTGGTGCTACCGGAACCTCTGGCCAAGTCGAGTGCCGAGCGCTTGCCGAGCCGGCTGCTGCTGGAACTGACGCCAGGGCTGCAACGTTGGCAATTCAATCTGGGACCCGAACTGCGCGGTCTGATTCATATCGATGAGCGTCAGTTTGCCGGTGATCTGCGCTACCGCAGTGGTAGCCCAGTGACCCCGATCTGGCCCGGGCTGGCGGTGCAGGCCCGGTTCCGTGACTTTGACTGGAGCCACTGGCAGCAGTGGCTCGATGGCAGCGCGTTGAAGCCGGCCGATACCCCACTGGCGCAGGCCCCGGCTGGACAGATGGGCGACCTGGTGCAGCGGCTCAATGTCCAGACCGATCGCTTTCAGGGCTTTGGGCTGGATCTGGACAATGTTCAGGTCAGTGGCGCGCGTACCAGCAATGGTTGGCTGCTGGATATCGAGCAGAGTAGCTTGCGTGGGCAAATCGGCTGGCCCGACGCCAACGATGCGCCGGTGGTGGTTGAGCTTCAGCGTCTGACACTACCGCGTCACGAGCCAGGCCCGGATCACACCGCGCTGGTCGAGCCGGTGGTGCCGGAAGACCCGCTGGCTGCTTTTGATCCGACCAGCCTGCCCAGCCTGGATGTACGTATCCATGCCCTGCACTGGGGTGATGAACTGGTGGGTGGTGTGCGTTTCTCCGCGCGCCCCAGCAGCACTGGTAGCCATTTCAGCGGGGTTGACGTCGATCTGCGTGGCCTGCGCCTGCAGGGTGATCTGGACTGGCTGAACTCGGGTAGCCGCTTTAGCGGCGAACTCAACGCCACGGATCTGGGCGCGGTATTGCAAGCCTGGCATTACGCCCCGACCCTGACCAGCGAACGCTTTCAGGCCCGGACCGAGTTGAGCTGGCCAGGCTCGCCGGCTTTTTTCGCGCTGGCTCGCAGTAGTGGTACGGTCAGTCTTGATGCAAGCAATGGCGCGCTGCAAAGTGGCGAAGGCTCGGCCGACGCGCTGCGGGTATTCGGTCTGTTGAACTTCAACGCCTTGACCCGCCGCCTGCGCCTGGATTTTTCCGACCTGTTTGGCAAAGGCACAGCCTATGACAGCTTCAAGGGCGAGCTGGGGCTGGATGCAGGGGTGATGCACACCCGCACGCCGCTGGTCATGGACGGGCCGAGCGCCAAGTTGCAGCTAGAGGGTCAGCTTGACCTGCCCAATGACCAGATTGATATGGGCCTGTTGGTGACTTTGCCGGTTACCAACAATCTGCCCCTGGCGGCGATTCTGGCCGGCGCTCCGCACATTGGTGGCGTACTGTTTTTGGCCGACCGCATTCTGGGCGACCGGGTGGCGCGTTTTGCCTCGGTCAAGTACCGGATCAGCGGTGACTGGCAACAACCCAACGTAGAGTTTGATAGGGCCTTCGACAGCAAGGCCGCTCTGGAGAATTGATATGGCTCAGGTAGCAGCCCTGCAGATGCTCAGCGGCCCGGAGGTCAAGGCCAACCTCAATCAGGCGGCGGTGCTGATTGGTGAAGCGGCGGCGGCCGGAGCCGAGTTGATTTTGCTGCCCGAATGCTTCGCGGCCTTCGGCAATCGGTCACTGGCCGAGATTGCCAAGGCTGAGTTTGGCGGTAGTGGTCCGATCCGTAACTTTCTTGCGCGTCAGGCGCGCGAGCACGGCGTCTGGCTGGTGGGCGGCAGTATCCCGTTGCCGGCCAGCGACGACGGCAAGGCCCTGGCCAGTTGCCTGGTCTATGACGATCAGGGGCGGGAAGTCGCCCGCTACGACAAATTGCATCTGTTCGATGTCGAAGTGCCGGACAATACCCGCAGCTATCGCGAGTCGCGCGATTATGAGCATGGTCAGCAACTGGTCTGCCTGGACACACCGGTCGGGCGCCTGGGCCTGAGCATCTGTTACGATGTGCGCTTTCCCGACCTGTATCAGGCCCTGCGCCGGGCCGGGGCCGAGCTGATCGTGGTGCCGTCGGCCTTTACCGCAGTCACCGGGCTGGCCCACTGGGAGGTCCTGCTTCGGGCTCGGGCCATCGAAACCCAGTGTTACATACTGGCGGCCAACCAGGGTGGGCGCCACACCGGTGGTCGTGAGACCTTTGGACATAGTTGCCTGATTGATCCCTGGGGCGTGATCCAGGCCTGCCTGCCCGAAGGCATGGGTGTGGTTGCCGGCGCCATTGATCGCCAGCATCTGGAAGATATCCGTGCGCGCATGCCGGTTGCCGAGCATCGCCGTTTTGCCGTGACTGACCGTATCGAGCCGGTCGCCAAGGAGCCGAAATCTCATGAATGAACTGATCCAACAGGCCGAACAGCGTCTGCTGGCTCCCGCCGAGCTTAGCGCTGACGGGGTTGCCGAAGTACTGGGGCAACTGCTCAGGGGCCCGGGTGTGGATGCTGCCGATCTGTATTTTCAGCACCAGATCAGCGAGTCCTGGGTGCTGGAAGACGGGATCGTCAAGGACGGCAGTTTCAATGTCGATCAGGGGGTTGGCGTGCGTGCCCTGTCCGGTGAAAAAACCGGGTTTGCCTACAGCAATGACATTCGTCTGCCGGCCCTGAGCCAGGCCGCCGGTGCAGCCCGATCGATTGCCCGGGCCGGCCAGAGCGGCCGGGTCCAGGCCTGGCAGCGGCCGGCGGGGCAGCCACTGTATCTGCCGGACAACCCGCTGGAGGCCATGTCCCAGCCTGACAAGGTGGCTTTCCTGCAGCGCCTGGATGCCTATACCCGCAGCCTGGATGCGCGCATCACCCAGGTCAGCATCAGCCTGGGCGGCGTCCACGACACCGTGCTGATCGCCGCCAGTGACGGCACCTGGGCCGGTGATATCCGGCCGCTGGTGCGGCTCAATGTCAGCGTCATCATCGAACACAACGGTCGCCGCGAGCGCGGCAGCTTTGGCGGCGGCGGGCGTACCGACTACCGCTTCTTCGAGGCTGAGGAACGGGCCATGGCTTATGCCCGCGAGGCGGTACGCCAGGCTTCGGTCAACCTTGAGGCAGTGGCCGCCCCGGCCGGTAGCCTGCCGGTCGTGATGGGCCCGGGCTGGTCCGGAGTGTTGCTGCACGAGGCGGTTGGGCACGGTCTGGAAGGCGATTTCAACCGCAAGGGCAGTTCGGCCTATAGCGGCCGGGTGGGCGAGAAGGTGGCTTCCAGCCTGTGTACCATTGTTGATGATGGCACCCTGCCGGGCCGGCGTGGCTCGCTGAGTCTGGATGACGAGGGCCAGCCGACCCACTGCACCACCCTGATCGAGAACGGCATTCTCAAAGGCTATATGCAGGACAAGCTGAATGCCCGGCTGATGGGAGTAGCGCCGACCGGTAACGGGCGCCGTGAGTCCTATGCGCATCTGACCATGCCGCGCATGACCAATACCTACATGCTGGCTGGCGAAAGCGAGCCAGAGGAAATCATCCGTTCGGTGAAAAAAGGTTTGTACTGCGCCAATCTCGGTGGAGGCCAGGTCGATATCACCAGCGGCAAGTTCGTATTTTCCACCAGTGAAGCCTACCTGATCGAAGACGGGCGGATCACAGCGCCAGTCAAGGGTGCGACCCTGATCGGCAATGGCCCAGAGGTGATGACCCGCGTGTCTATGGTGGGTAACGACCTGCAACTCGACAGTGGTGTTGGCACCTGTGGCAAGGATGGTCAATCGGTGCCGGTTGGGGTTGGCCAGCCGACGCTGAAAATCGACCAGATTACTGTGGGTGGTACGGGCTGAGTGCAATAGCAGCACAGCACTTGGATCGCTACGCCGCCAGCGGCTCGCGATGACGGTGGAGCCGGGGTAGGTCTGCGCGGTGCGGTGGCCGGTGTGTTGCGAGGGCTGCGCCCGTGGCAGCCCATCCTGGCGTTGTCGAGGGCGCGGAAAACCCCGACCCTTAGGGCAGAGAAAGCCTCAGTGCGCCTCGAACCGCCCTGCCATCCGGTTCTTGCGTACCCCGTCGGCGGGGAACACCCGTCCGCTCATGGCGATCCAGACGCCGGGCTGGCAAATGTTGAGGGCGCCGACCGCCAGCCCGAGGTTGAACAGGGCGTCGCTGTCGCGAAAGCGGGCCGGCTGCATGGCGCCAGTCAGGACGATGACCTTGTGTTCGATATCGGCCAGCGCGGCGGCGGTGACGGTCATGGTATCGGTGCCGTGGATGATCAGGATGTGTTCATGCGGGCAGTTGGCGACCCGCTCATGGATCAGGGTGCGGTCGTCATCGTCCAGATCCAGGCTGTCCTTTTTCAGCAGCGACTCCACGCTATAGTTGAAGCCGACCCGGCCCTGCTCAAGCAGCTCAGCGGCCATGGGTTCGCCAATTTTGTATTCACTCAGGGCGTCGAAGTAGACTTTGTCGAAGGTGCCCCCGGTGGTGAATATCTGTACGAACATGAGCTTGTCTCCACAATGAATGAACCGAGTATGCCTGTTGCGCCGCCACAAAGCAGCCATGAGGAACCGTCGACGTGCTGGTGGGTATATATTGTACGGGCTGAGAACGGTCATCTTTACACTGGGATCAGCACCGACCCGCAGCGACGTTTTCGCCAGCATCAGCAGGGCAAGGGCGCACGTTTTTTCAATCGCAGCCCGGCCCAGGCGCTGGTCTGGCGTGAGCTGTGTGGCGACCATGGCACGGCACTGCGCCGCGAACTGGCCATCAAGGCCTTGAACAAAAAAGCCAAGGAACGACTGATCAGTCAGTTCGATGGCTGATGATCAGTCACCACGAGCAACTGGGCATCAGCCGGCGGCACCGCTAAGCTGCATGGACCTTGAATGGAGAATCCCCATGACCGATCTGATCCTGCATCATTACCCGCAATCGCCGTTCGCCGAGAAAGCCCGCCTGTTACTGGGCTTCAAGGGCCTGTCCTGGCACTCGGTACTGATTCCTCCGGTCATGCCCAAGCCGGACCTGACCGCGCTGACCGGCGGTTACCGGCGCACCCCGGTACTGCAGATTGGCGCCGATATTTATTGCGATACCGCACTGATCGCCCGCCGTCTGGAGCAGGAAAAGGCCACCCCGGCCCTGTTCCCTGAAGGGCGTGAAGCGGCGGCAGCGGCGCTGGCTCAGTTCGCCGATCAGGTGCTGTTTCAGCACGCGGTGGCGATCAATTTCCAGCCCAAGGGCCTGGCTGCACGGTTTGCCGGGATGCCGGAGGAGGTGATCAAGGGCTTCGTGGCTGATCGCCAGAAGCTCTTCAGCGGTGGCACAGCCAGTCGCCTGGATACCCAGGTGGCATTGTCTCAGTGGCCGACTCTGCTCGGGCGGCTGGAAACCCAGCTCGAACGCAATGGTGATTACCTGCTGGGTGAACTGGCCTGCATCGCCGACTTCGCCTATTACCATCCGCTGTGGTTCGTTGCCAGCAACGCGGCCGTGGCCGAGGCGCTGGATGGTTATCCGGCGGTCAGAGCCTGGATGCAGCGCATTGCCGATGTGGGGCATGGGGCCCATACCGAGCTGAGCGCCGCCGAGGCAATCGGCATCGCCCAGGCGGCAACCCCGCAAGCCGTGCCCGAGAGCACATTTGTTAGCCCGCTTGGCTTGCAGGTGGGTCAAGCGGTCAGTGTCAATGCCGTAGACTATGGTACCGATCCGGTAGCTGGCACGTTGGTCTACGAAGATGCTGAGCAGATCATCATTGCCCGCGAGGACGAGCGTGCCGGGCTACTGCATGTGCACTTCCCGCGCTTCGGCTTTGCCCTGTCTGCGGCCTGATCGGGGTTAGTAAGTTGAACGCTAGCGATGACCGGTGTGCCGGTCAATGACTGCAACAAACAGGGAGCTATTGTGAGCGCGATCATCACTGTCAGGGATCTGGCAAAAACCTACGACTCGGGGTTTCAGGCGCTCAAGGGTGTCAGTCTGGACATTCGCCGGGGTGAAATCTTTGCCTTGCTCGGCCCCAATGGAGCAGGCAAGACCACCCTGATCAGCATTGTTTGCGGGCTGGTCAATCCCACTGCTGGCCAGGTGCTGGTAGGGGATCACGACATCGTGCGGCATTATCGCAAGGCCCGCAGTCTGATCGGCCTGGTACCCCAGGAGTTGACCAACAACATGTTCGACACGGTGCTGGCTACCGTACGTCTGAGCCGTGGACTGTTCGGCAAGGCGCCGGACGAAGCACTGATCGAGCGGATTTTGCGTGAGCTGTCGCTGTGGGATAAACGCAACGAGCGGATCATGGCGTTGTCCGGTGGGATGAAGCGCCGGGTGCTGATTGCCAAGGCGCTGGTCCATGAGCCCCAGGTGCTGTTTCTCGATGAGCCGACGGCCGGGGTCGATGTCGAGCTGCGTCGCGACATGTGGGCCATGGTGCGGCGCCTGCGTGATAATGGCGTGACCATCATCCTCACCACCCATTACATCGAAGAAGCTGAGGAAATGGCCGACCGTATCGGGGTGATCAACCATGGCGAGCTACTGCTGGTCGAAGACAAGGCCACCTTGATGCGCAAGCTCGGTACCCGTCAATTGACCATTCAGTTGCAGCAGCCGATCACCGAGATCCCCGCGGCGCTGGCCTGTCATGCCCTGACCCTGGCCGATGAGGGCCACGCCCTGGTCTACACCTTCGATGCCAAGTGCGAGCAGACCGGGGTGGCTGATCTGCTGCGTCAGCTCGAGCGCGAAGGCCTCGAGTTCAAGGATCTGCATTCCTCGCAGAGTTCACTGGAAGATATCTTCGTTGGGCTGCTGCAAGGACAGGAACAGCCGCGCCTGCGAGTTGGGGAGGGCGCATGAATCTGTACGGTATCCAGGCCATCTATAAGGCTGAAATGGCGCGCATGTGGCGCACCGTGTTGCAGAGCATTGCCTCGCCGGTGATTTCCACCTCGCTGTATTTCATCGTCTTCGGCGCAGCGATCGGTACGCGCATGGCTGAGATCGACGGGGTCAGCTACGGGGCTTTCATTATTCCCGGGCTGATCATGCTGCTGTTGCTCAACGAGAGCATTTCCAATGCCTCGTTCGGCATCTACATGCCCAAGTTCACCGGCACCATCTACGAGGTGCTGTCAGCCCCTGTATCGCCGGTGGAAATCGTTGTGGGGTATGTCGGTGCGGCGGCGACCAAGTCGGTACTGCTCGGGTTGCTGGTGCTGGTTACGGCGCGGCTGTTCGTCGACTATCAGATCCAGCATCCGTTCTGGATGCTGGCCTTCCTGATTCTGACGGCGGTGACCTTCAGCCTGTTCGGTTTCATCATCGGGGTCTGGGCTGACGGGTTTGAGAAGCTGCAGATCATCCCGCTGATGATCGTCACGCCGCTGGCCTTTCTCGGCGGCAGTTTCTACTCGATCACCATGCTGCCGCCGTTCTGGCAGACCGTGACCCTGTTCAATCCGGTGGTGTACCTGATCAGCGGTTTCCGCTGGAGCTTTTATGGCGCCGCCGATGTGCACATTGGCGTCAGTGTTGGCATGACCCTGGTATTTCTGAGCGTATGTCTGACTCTGGTGTGGTGGATTTTTCGTACCGGCTACAAGCTAAAACCCTAGGGGCTTGGGAGCATCGCCAGAGCGATGCTCCCTTTCTGTGTTACTCCAGTACCAGCACATGCCCGCAGTTGGGGTCGACCTGGCCATCGACCAGTGAGCGGACCAGCGGCTGGCCAGCTTCCAGTCCCTGGTGCTCGGTAACTGACATCCACGGGCTGGCCTGGTCGCTGACCCGCTTGATAAAGGCCAGTTGGGCTTCATTGAAGCGGCGGGTCACTTCTGCATGCCCCCAGTCGGCATTGCGCTTGCGGATCTGGTAGGGGGCGAAGTAGGGCTCGGGCTTCGGACCGGTCGGCGGAATAGCACTGGCGCTAAGGTGGTCCTGGGAGTGGGCCGAACCGGCGTAGCAGTTGTATTTGAGCGCTTCATCGAAGTGGCTGTGGATGCGGGCGCGCAGATCGTCATTGCCGGAAAAATCGACATACAGCGTCGGTACGTCGGTGCTCAGGCTTTCCAGTTCATCGTAGCTGACACTGCGCTGGTAGCAGCCAAGGCTGTCGACAAAGGCGCAGTTGCGGGCAGAGGTCAGCCCGATCAGTTCCAGCCCCGGTACCTGCTCCAGGCAGAACGCCGTGCCGTAGGCGGTCTTGCTTGAGGCGCTGGAAATGATCACTCGGCGGGCGCCGAAGAACTGGTTGTCCTCAAGGAAATCGGCCAGCATGAACGAGGTGATGAACAGCGGCCGCAACAGCATCTGGTAGTTCTCGTTCTCGGCCCGATAGGCCGCGTCGGTGCTGATGCGCTGGTACTGGTTGTAGGCGGAAGTCAATTCCAGGCGGTGTGCGCTGCCGTCGTAGAAGCCGCGCTCAGTGATCCGTACCGGCTGCATCCGCACATGGCTGGCGATCGGCCAGAAGCCATAGAATCGTTCGCCAATGGTCAGACCGTCCACAGTGCTTTCAACTACTTCGGCAAATCCCCAGGCCGGCATATGGCCCCACTCCCGATTATCGGTGGGGTAGAAGTCCCAATAGCGCAGATGCGGCGTGTCGCCGAAGGCGGCATAGGTGATATTGTTGGTGGTGACCGCCAGGCGACAGATTTTCAACAGTGCTTCCCCGGCTTGCAGTGCCGGTAGCGGCTGGCTGGCAATGCGGGTCTTGCCGAGATCGAGCTTGTCGGTTTGCAACTGGGTAACAAGAGTCATTATGAGGTTCCTGACAGCAATGATGGTGAACACACTCTATCGCGGCGCACGGGAGCAGTGGTTCGGATACCGCCAGCGATGAAGGCAACCCCGAGCGAGCCGCGCAGCAAGCCGCGCAAACGGCCAACCCAGGCCCGGGCCAAGTTCACCGTGCAGGCGATTTTCGATACCTATGTTCGGATTTGGCAGCGCGATGGCTGGGAGCGTCTGACCACCCGGGCGGTAGCCCTGGAGGCAGGTGTTGCGGTCGGCACGCTATATGACTACTTCCCCAGCAAGCAGGCGCTGCACTCAGGTTATGTGCGCCATTGCATCGAGACTCTGATTCATGCGGTCGATGAGCAGGTGGTGCAGGTGCCGGGGCTTAGCTGGCAACAACGCATCCAGCGGCTGATTCGTCTGCTCTGTGGGCTGGAACGAGCCGAATTGTCCTGGTTTCACCCGGATATGCTCAAGCTCGAAGCCCAGATCGCCGAGCACAAGCACCAGCGGCGGGCCTGTGAGGAGCTGGCAGCGATGTGGCAACGAGTCATCGATGCCTGCACCGATCTGCCGGAACCACCTCCGCCGAGCCGGGTCGAAGCCCTGCATCTGGCGGTTTGGGGCGGACGCCGCTATGCCATGCTGGTACAGCTTGATGAGCCTCAATTGTGTCAGTGGGCGCAGGAGATGGAGTATATGTGCCTGGCTGCCCTGCAATCACATAACTGATCGACTTTCATACTGGACAGGGAGAGCCCATGCGCGTTTTGCTGTTTATCTGCAGTTTCTGGTTTATGACCGCTTGGGTACAGGCCGCCCCGGAGCAGCAGCGAGCGGATTGGGCAGCAGTGTTCGATCAGCATCAGGCCAGCGGAACCCTGGTGGTGCTTGATCAGCGTGGCCAGCAGGACCAGCTTTGGGTACACAACCCACAACGAGCGCAGCAGCGCTTCTCACCAGCCTCGACTTTCAAGATCCCGCACGCCCTGTTTGCCCTTGAGGCTGGTGTAGTGCGGGATGAATTCCAGATCTTTGTCTGGGACGGCGTGGAGCGCAGTTTCGCTGCGCACAACCAGGATCAGGACTTGCGCTCGTCAATGCGCAACTCCACCGTATGGGTATACGAACAGTTTGCCGGGCTGATCGGTGAACAACAGGCCCGGCAATACCTGCAGTACAGCAGCTACGGCAACGCCGACCCGAGTACTGAGCAGGGGCCCTACTGGATCGATGGGGCTCTGGCCATTTCCGCCCATGAGCAGATCGAATTTCTCCAGCGTCTGTACAGTAACCTGTTGCCTTTCCGGCTCGAGCACCAGCGTCTGGTTAAGGATATTCTGATCGTTGAAGCCGGGCGTGACTGGATTTTGCGAGCCAAGACCGGCTGGCAAGGCCAGTATGGCTGGTGGGTGGGTTGGGTCGAATGGCCGCAAGGCCCGGTATTCTTCGCCCTCAATATCGATACTCCCAATCGGCTGGACGATTTGCCCAAGCTCGAGGCCATTGGCCGCGATATTCTGCGTTCTATCCAGGCGCTGCCAGATAATCAGTGAAACAACGGAGCCAGCCGCATGACCCTTACTCTCAGCCAAGCCAATTACCATGATCCCGATGATGCCCAGGCAATTGTTGGTCTGCTCGACGCCTATGCCCGCGACCCTATGGGCGGCGGCGAGCCGTTGGCCGAGTCGGTCAAGGCCAGCCTGGTGGGCAAACTGGCTGGTTTGCCGCATGCCTTCAGTGTGCTGGCCCGGGTCGATGGGCAACCGGCCGGACTGGT
Source organism: Pseudomonas jilinensis (assembly GCF_003586265.1). Taxonomy (NCBI): domain Bacteria; kingdom Pseudomonadati; phylum Pseudomonadota; class Gammaproteobacteria; order Pseudomonadales; family Pseudomonadaceae; genus Pseudomonas; species Pseudomonas jilinensis. Next base: position 69,282 of record NZ_QJSA01000018.1, read on the forward strand.
GAACTGTTTTGAAGGCTTCTCGACCTTTGTTGCCCAACCGTTGATCAACATCCACGATGTAGTGGTACTGCCGGAGTTTCGTGGCCAGGGCCTCAGCCAGCAACTGCTGGAAGAGGTAGAGCGTATTGCCCGGGAACGGGGCTGCTGCAAGCTGACGCTGGAGGTACTCGAAGGCAACCGGGTAGCCCAGGCGGCCTATCGCAAGCTGGGCTATGCCGGTTATGAACTGGACCCGCAGATGGGGCGGGCTATGTTCTGGCAGAAGCCATTATAAGAACCAGAGGAGCTGCGATGAGCGCTACCGAGCTGGCCCCGAAACGCGAAATCTTTGGTTGGGCGATGTTCGATTTCGCCAATCAGGGGTATACGCTGCTGATCATTACCGTGATCTACGGTGATCTGTTTACCCGGGTAATCGTTGGTGATGCCCCGGACTATCGGCTCGGCAATCTGCTCTGGAGTCTGGCGTTGGCGCTCAGCTACCTGATGGTGGTGGTGGCCAATCCGGTCTGCGGCGCAATCATGGACTACACCCATAGCCGCAAGCGCTTTCTGTTCGCCAGCTATCTGCTGACCGTGGTTACCACCGCCATGCTGTATCTGATTGAGCCGGGCTGGCTGACCCTGGCGGTGGTACTGATCGTGCTATCGAATTTCGCCTACTCCATAGGCGAGGGCTTTATAGCCAGCTTTCTGCCGGATCTGGGGCCGCGCCAGGCACTGGGCTGGATTTCCGGGTTTGGCTGGGCCTTGGGTTATGTTGGCGGTCTGGTGGCCGCCGCCTTTGCCCTGGTGTTTCTTGGTGAAGTATCGGCCGACAACTACGACACCATTCGTTGGGTCGGACCTTTCGCGGCGGCCTTCTTCCTGATTGCAGCCATTCCCACCTTTGTTTGGCTCAAGGAGCGGCATAGCGGCAAGCGCCTGCCGGTTGACCAGAACCTGCTGGGGATCGGCCTGAATCGGGTACTGACCACCTGGCGCGAGGTCAGTCATTTTCGTGATCTGCGCTATCTGCTGGTGTCGGTATTTTTCGCCATGGCTGGCATCTACATCATCATTGCCTTCTCGTTCATCTACGGTGCCCAGGTTATCGGCTGGGATGAGAATGTGCGGGTGTTGATGTTCATTACCGTGCAGATCACCGCCACCATCGGGGCGCTGGGGTTTGGCTGGCTGCAAAGCCGGATCGGTGCACGCACCACCTATCTGATCACCCTGAGTCTGTGGCTGGTGGCGATCCTGGCAATCTGGCAAACCCCGGCGCTGACCGGCTTGCTGGCGCGCTGGTTCGGGGTCAGCTGGCAAGCCCAGTACGTTTTTCTGGTAGCCGGTGTGTTGGCCGGAGCCAGCCTGGGTTCGTCCCAATCGGCTACCCGCGCGCTGGTTGGTGTACTGACGCCCAAGGGCAAGGCCGCCGAATTCTTCGGGCTATGGGGTATGGCCTCCAAGCTGGCAGCGGTGTTTGGCATGTTCGGCCTGGGCCTGATTCAATGGGGTGTTGGCCTGGCCGACGCGATTTTGTTCTGCATGCTGCTGTTCGTGCTGGCGATCATCGCCGTGTTACCGCTGCGCGAGGCACGCGGTGCTGAAGCCGCCGAGCAGTGGCGTGATGAGGCGGCTTGAAGCGAGCTGTCGGCTTGATTCATGGAGGGTGAGGGACATTGATGGACGGTGTTGTTGTTGATGTGCCCGGCGCAAAACCGGGTGTGGTGCGCGGTAGTAATGGCCGCCGCTATAGCTATGGGTTCTCGGACTGGAAAGGTCTGGGTATGCCGAGTCAGGGCGATCCGGTCAGCTTTGTCGCGGCGGGTGGGCAGGCTACCGAGATTCAGCGGCGTGCCGACACGGCGACGGCATCGAGCTGGGAGGTAGAGCTGGATGCGGTTGCCGAGCCGGAGCAGGCAGCCTCGACGGTGCCGCGGCAGCCGGCTGGCGATGCAGTCAGAACCTCGGGTTTGGCGGTGCTAAGTCTGGTGATGGGTATTGTGGGTTTGCTGTTTCTGGGCTCGCTGATAGCGGTGGTTTGTGGCCACGTGGCGCGCGCCAACATTCGTCGCAGCAATGGCCAGCTCAAGGGCGATGGTCTGGCGCTGGGTGGGCTGGTGCTGGGTTATCTGGGGTTGCTGTCGTGGCTGGTGATGGTCATGATCCTCTCGACCGAGGGATCGCTGGTGTATCGCTGAACGCGGCAGTTTGCTGCCGCTAGATGGTTTGGTTCGCGGCTGCTGGCTGCTCCTACCCCGCGCATGATTCTGGTAGGAGCGGCTAGCAGCCGCGAATAATGCCTAGCGTTTCTTGTTGCGCAGTTGCTGAATCAGTCCCTTGGGTGGGTGCTTGATCAGCAGGGCATCCTCGCTTTCATCGTATTCGACTCGCTCACCGAGCAGATGCGCCTCAAAACTGATCGACAGGCCGTCAGCCTTGCCATAGAAGCGCATGAAGTTGCTCACCGCGCGCTTGTCCGGCGGGATTTCCGGGGCCAGACCGTAATCCTTGTGCCGGATGTAGTCGTAGAAGGCGCGCGGCTGCTCCTCGTCGATTAGCCCCGACAACTCTTCCAGTGCCACCTGTTCGCCCTGGCGCGCCTGACTGCTGACGTAACCGCTCAGGGCCTTGGTTTTCTGCTTGAGCGCATCCGGCTCCAGCTCGGCTTCACCGACATAGTCACTGAAGGCCTGCAACAGGGTGTTGGTTTCCTCTTCCGGGTTGGAGCCTTCGACGCAGCCGATGAAGTCGCGGAAGTAGTCTGAAACCCGCTTGCCGCTGCGGCCACGGATGAACGAGATGTAGTTCTTGGCGCTGGCGTTCTGTTTCCATTCGGTCAGGTTGATCCGCGCCGCCATGTTCAGGCTGGACAGATCTAGATGCCGGGCAGCGGCCACATCGAGGTCGTCAGTGACGGTAACGCCTTCGGTATGGTGCAATAGAGCGATCACCAGAAACGCGGTCATGCCCTGACGGTAACGGATGAACAGCACATGGCCGCCGAGCGCCAGATTGGAACTTTCCATCAGGGTCTTGAGCTGTTCGGTGGCCTTGGCCGAGAAACCGACGAAATCCAGCTCCTGATCCAGCAACTGCTGCAACCAGCCACTGAACGGGTAGGCGCCGCTTTCCTCGTGGAAGTAGCCCCAGGCCTTGTTCGGCTTGCTGTTGTAGGCTTCGATCAGGCCGGCCAGCAATTGCTCCAGGGCCTCGCTGGCGGCCAGTTCGGCGTCGCGCAGGGTCAGGCTGGCCGGTTGGCCGTCAGGTTTCTTGTGGATCTGATGAACGATGCTGTTGTCGATGGGCATGACGTCTGTCCGCAGGGTTTCAAGGGCCGCACGTTAGCGCAGATCGGCGCGGGGCGCAAAGGCGTTCATAACGGGAACAACCAGGGTACCAGCAGCACGCTGACCAGCATCACCAGCAGGGTGAAGGGCACGCCGATCCGCACGAAGTCGGTGAACCGGTACCGGCCGGGGTCCAGCACCAGAGTATTGACCGGTGAGGACACTGGCGTCATGAACGCTGCCGAGGCGGCCAGGGCGACGATCATGGCGAATGGCGCCGGCGAGGCCTCCAGCGCCTGGGCGGTGGCGATCGCTACCGGGGCCATCAGCACCGCTGTGGCGGTGTTGGAAATGAACAGGCCGGTGATCGCTGTTACGGCAAACAGGGCTGCCAGCAGTGCACGTGGCCCGGCTTCACCAAACAGCTGCAGCAAGCCGTGAACCGCTAGGTCGATCCCGCCGGTTTTCTGCAGGGCCAGGGCGAATGGCAGCATGCCAACGATCAGCAGCAGGCTGGGCCAGTGGATGGCCCGCCAGGCCGAATCCATGTCGATGCAGCGGAATGCGCCCATCAACAGGCAGCCGATCAGGGCGGCCAGCACATTGGGTACCAGGCCGCTGACCATCAGCATCACCATCACTGCCAGACAGAGCAGGGCGTAGGGTGCCTTGCGCTTGGCCGGTGCCACCTCATCGACTTCGGCGGGCAGGCTGAGCAGCAGGAAGTCGCGACTCAGACCATGCAGGCGCTTGATATCCTTCCACTCACCGGCCACTAGCAGGGTGTCGGCGGGCTTGAGCCGTTCATCGACCAGCAATCCTTCCAGCGCCTGGCCGCCGCGACGCAGGCCGACGACGTTGAGCTGGTATTGGCTGCGAAAGCCCAACTCCTGAATGGTCTTGCCTGGCAATCGTGATTCCGGCGGCAGGGCCACTTCGGCCAAGCCGAGCTGGTGCGAGTGGATGCTGTAATAGGAATCACTGAGCGGCAGCGGCTCCAGTCCCAACTCGTCGTAGGCACCGAGCAGGGCAATGGTCGGGCTGGCCAGATCGACCAGCAGGACATCGCCGGGCTGAATCAGCGTATTGCCGGTGGCGATCTGCAGCAGAGTGCGAAAGCGTTGCTGGCGCTCAACGGCGATCACATTGATGCCGTATTGGCTGCGCAGTTCCAGCTCGTTCAGCGGGTGGTTGGCCAGACGCGAGTCCGGGCGTACCCGCAGACGCCGTTCACGCTCGGTCAGGCGGTAGGCGCTGGCCAGTTCGGTCAAGGTCTGGCGTGGCAGAGCATGGCTGTTCTGGGCTTTGGTCTGGCCCAGCCAGTGTCGGGCAATCAGCATGTAGCCGATCCCCAGGGCCAGTACCAGCAGGCCAATCGGGGTGAAGCTGAAGAAGCTGAAGCCGTCCAGGCCATTACGGACCAATTCGCTGTGCACCACCATATTGGGCGGGGTTGCGACCAGGGTCAGCATGCCGCTGATCAGCCCGGCAAAGCTTAGCGGCATCAACAGCCGGGCCGGCGAACTGCCGATGCGGCTGGCGATGCTGAGGACGATGGGAATGAAAATGGCGACGACGCCGGTCGAGCTCATCACCGAGCCAAGTCCGGCGACGGTCAGCATCAGCAGGATCAGCAGCCGGGATTCGCTGTTGCCGGCCTTGGCAACCATCCAGTCGCCGAGCTGATAGGCGATGCCGGTACGGACCAGGCCATGGCCGATCACGAATAGCGCGGCGATCAGGATGACGCTGGGATCGCTGAAGCCGGCCATGGTTTCCTCCAGACTGAGGATGCCCGACAGCGGCAGGGCCAGAATCACCAGTAGCGCGACCACGTCCATGCGCGGCTTGTTGAGGATGAACAGGACCATGCTGCACAGCAGCAGGCCGAGCACCCAGAGCAACTCGCCGCTCATGGCCGGGTTCGCTGGTTACAGACTGGCGATATGCGCGCGTTGCTCACTGAGCTGGGCCAGGGCCTTTTCCGCCTCGGCCAGCTTGGCGCGCTCCTTGTCGATCACCGCCGGCGGGGCCTTGTCGACGAAGCCGGCATTGCCGAGCTTGCCGCCAATGCGCTTGACCTCACCTTCCAGGCGACTGATTTCCTTGTCCAGACGCGCCAGTTCGGCGGTCTTGTCGATCAGTCCGGCCATGGGCACCAGCACTTCCAGCTCGCCGACCAGTGCGGTGGCCGCCAGCGGCGCTTCTTCGCCGTCGGCCAGTACGCGGATGCTGTCGAGCTTGGCCAGTTTCTTCAGGAACGCCTCGTTGTCCTGCAGGCGGCGCAGGTCTTCGCTGCCAGCCTTGCGCAGCAATACCTCCAGGGCCTTGCCCGGCGCGACATTCATTTCGCCACGGATGTTGCGCACACCAAGGATCATCGCCTTGAGCCATTCGATATCGCCTTCGGCGGCTTCGTCCAGGCGGCCGTCGTCGGCCTGCGGCCAGGGTTGCAGCATGATGGTCGCACCGCTCTTGCCGGCCAGCGGGGCGATCTTCTGCCAGATTTCCTCGGTGATAAAGGGCATGAACGGGTGGGCCAGACGCAGCGCAGTTTCCAGCACTCGCACCAGGGTACGGCGGGTACCGCGCAGACGCTCGGCCGGGGCGTTGTCATCCCACAGCACCGGCTTGGACAGCTCCAGATACCAGTCGCAGTACTGGTTCCAGATAAATTCATAGAGCGCATTAGAGGCCAGGTCAAAGCGGAACTGGTCGAGCTGGCGGGTCACTTCGGCCTCGGTGCGCTGCAACTGCGAGATGATCCAGCGGTCGGCCAGGGTCAGCTCGACCGGCTCACCATTGACTCCGGTGTCCTGGTCTTCGCACTGCATCATTACATAGCGCGCGGCGTTCCAGATCTTGTTGCAGAAGTTGCGGTAGCCCTCAACCCGGCCCATGTCGAACTTGATATCGCGACCGGTGGAGGCCAGCGAGCAGTTGGTAAAGCGCAGCGCGTCGGTGCCGTAGGCGGCGATGCCGTCGGGGAATTCGGCGCGGGTCTGCTTGGCGATCTTTTCTGCCAGCTTGGGCTGCATCATGCCGCTGGTGCGCTTCTGCACCAGCGATTCGAGGTCGATACCATCGATGATATCCAGCGGGTCGAGCACGTTGCCCTTGGACTTGGACATCTTCTGGCCCTGGCCATCGCGCACCAGACCGTGCACGTAGACGGTCTTGAACGGAATCTGCGCGCTGCCGTCCTCATGCTTCATCAGGTGCATGGTCAGCATGATCATGCGTGCGACCCAGAAGAAGATGATGTCGAAGCCGGTGACCAGCACATCGGTGGGGTGGAAGGTCTTCAGCGCTTCGGTCTGCTCGGGCCAGCCGAGGGTCGAGAAGGTCCACAGACCGGAACTGAACCAGGTGTCCAGTACGTCATCGTCCTGGCGCAGTGGTGCATCGCCAAGGTTGTGCTTGGCGCGTACTTCCGCCTCGTCACGGCCCACATAGACGTTGCCAGCCTCGTCATACCAGGCTGGAATGCGGTGGCCCCACCAGAGCTGGCGCGAGATGCACCAGTCCTGGATGTCGCGCATCCAGCTGAAATACATGTTTTCGTATTGCTTGGGCACGAACTGGATGCGGCCGTCTTCCACGGCGGCAATGGCCTGCTCGGCCAGCGGCTTGGTGGAGACGTACCACTGATCGGTCAGCCAGGGCTCGATGACCACACCAGAGCGGTCGCCCTTGGGTACCTTGAGTGCGTGGGGTTCGATCTTTTCCAGCAGGCCGGCGGCCTCGAAGTCGGCGACGATCTGCTTGCGCGCCTCGAAGCGGTCCAGTCCGGCATAGGTGGCCGGCAGGCTGGTGTCCAGCTCGCTGTTGACGCTGCCGTCGATATTGAACACCTGGGCGCTGGCGAGAATCGCGGCGTCCTTGTCCAGCACGTTGATCAGCGGCAGGGCGTGGCGCTTGCCGACCTCGTAGTCGTTGAAGTCGTGGGCCGGGGTGATCTTCACGCAGCCGGTACCGAACTCCGGGTCACAGTAGTCATCCGCGATGATCGGGATGCGCCGGCCCACCAGCGGCAACTCGACAAATTTGCCGATCAGCGCCTGATAGCGCTCGTCGTTCGGGTTCACCGCTACGGCGCTGTCACCCAGCATGGTTTCCGGGCGGGTGGTGGCGACCACCAGATAGTCTTTGCCCTCGGCGGTCTTGGCGCCGTCGGCCAGCGGGTAGCGCAGGTTCCACAGCGAGCCGGTCTCGTCGTGGTTTTCCACTTCCAGGTCGGAAATTGCGGTGTGCAGTTTCGGGTCCCAGTTGACCAGCCGCTTGCCGCGGTAGATCAGGCCATCCTCATGCAAACGCACAAAGGCTTCCTTGACCGCCTCGGACAGGCCCTCGTCCATAGTGAAGCGCTCGCGGCTCCAGTCCACTGAGCTGCCCAGGCGGCGGATCTGCCGGGTAATGGTGCCGCCGGACTCTTCCTTCCACTCCCAGACTTTCTCGAGGAACTTGTCGCGGCCCAGATCATGGCGGCTGACGCCCTGTGCGGCCAGCTGGCGCTCAACCACCATCTGGGTGGCGATGCCGGCATGGTCGGTACCCGGCTGCCACAGGGTGTTGCGGCCCTGCATGCGGCGGAAGCGGATCAGAGCATCCATGATCGAGTTGTTGAAACCATGGCCCATGTGCAGGCTGCCGGTCACGTTCGGCGGCGGCAGGGCAATGGTGTAGGACTCGCCCGAGCCCTGGGGGGCAAAATAGTTGTTCTGCTCCCAGGTCTGGTACCAGGAGGTTTCAATGGCGTGCGGCTGGTAGGTCTTGTCCATGGGTGTCTGGCTATCCGGTTATCTGCTGGCGACGGGAATCGTTCGCCCGCTCAGGTGGGCGTTTGTCGCGGAAAAACCGCCATTATAACGGGCTGAGGCGTTGCCGGCATCCGTTGTGATGCGGCTGATTTACTTCAGTTGTTCGCGTACCAACTGATCCAGTTTGCGCTGCAGGCGCCGGCGCAGCTCGTCCTCGATGGTCGGCATCAGGTCGTCGAGTACATCCTGCAGGATCAACTGGGCTTCGGCCTGCAGGCGAGCCTCCATCCGCACCTCGCGGGCGCCGGTGTGCGGCCCGTAATGGCTGGGTGGTGGCGTTGGGTTGGAAAGCAGTCGGTCGAGCTGCAGGCGTTCTTCCGCCAGCTTGGCCAATGAGGCGTAAGGCAGGAACGGGTTGTGCGGTTTGCCTGCGTCGGTTGGCTCCGGCGCGGCTGTGGCGGTAGGGCCTGGCGCTGGTGCCGGTTCCGGTTCGCGCAGGGTGGGCGGGGTTGCTGCGGGATCAGTGACGATATCCTGCAGCAGCGGGATGTCGAGCTGGGCGCTGGCCTCGGCATCGGGCTCGCCCTGGTCATGCTCACCGTGCTCGTCAAGCAGGTTGCGAATGGACTCCAGGTCCTCAAGCAGGCGTGAGGGTTCCGAAGGGTCGCGCTGAGTCATGGGGTTATCCCGCCGTGCGGATATTGTGGGTTTGCAAAGGATAGCCGCGTTCGCGGTAGAAACGGAAGCGCTCACGTGCCGGAAGGCGAACCGGATCATGTTCGACGACGATTTCCGCCAGCCGGCTGAAACTGCTGAAGAACCCCGGAGCCTGATCGCTGAGGTTGATCAGCAGGTCGTGATGTTCGCCGGGCTCATCCCCATGACCGATCACCACGGCCTCGTGCGGGCTTTCACTGTGCAGGCCGTGAGGCAAGAATGCCTCCGGGCGAAAGGCCCATAGGTGCTCATCGAGCGCCTGGGCCTGTGCTTCGTCCGCGCAGTGCAGATAGATCCGGTGCCCGCTCCCCCAAGCTTTGTGTGCCAAACGGCAGGCATAATCCAGCCGCTGGGCTGGGTTGGCCGAAGAGAGCAGGTAAAAATCAATCCGGGTCATGGGGTGTTATATCTCAGCCAGCCTGATTCAGCAGGTACTGCACCAGCATCGGCACGGGCCGGCCGGTAGCGCCCTTGTCCTTGCCGCCGCTGATCCAGGCCGTACCGGCGATGTCCAGGTGTGCCCAGGGGTAAGCCTTGGCGAAGCGCGACAGGAAGCAACCGGCGGTGATGGTGCCAGCCTTGGGTCCGCCAATGTTGGCCATATCGGCGAACGGGCTGTCGAGCTGCTCCTGGTATTCCTCGAACAGCGGCAGTTGCCAGGCGCGGTCGTCGGCCTGCTTGCCGGCGCTCAGCAACTGGTCGATCAGTTCATCGTTGTTGCCCATCAGACCGGATACATTGCTGCCCAGAGCGACGATGCAGGCGCCGGTCAGGGTGGCGATATCGACCACGCTGGCCGGTTTGAAGCGTTCGGCGTAGGTCAGGGCGTCGCACAGTACCAGGCGACCTTCGGCGTCGGTATTGAGAATCTCGATGGTCTGGCCGGACATGCTGGTGACGATATCACCGGGCTTGGTCGCAGTGCCGCTGGGCATGTTCTCGGCTGCAGCGATCAGGCCGACCACATTGATTGGCAGCTTGAGGCTGGCCACTGCCTTCATTACCCCGAATACGGTGGCGGCACCGCACATGTCGTACTTCATTTCGTCCATGTTCAGGCCCGGCTTGAGGCTGATGCCGCCGGTGTCGAAGGTAATGCCCTTGCCGACCAGTACATGCGGTTTGCCCTTGGCCTTACCGCCGTTGTAGCTGAAGCGGATCAGCTTGGCCGGCTCGGCGCTGCCGGCGCTAACTGACAGCAGTGAGCCCATGCCCAGTGCCTTCATGGCCTTTTCGTCGAGCACTTCGATTTCCAGTTCCGGGTGCGCCTTGGCCAGGGCCTTGGCTTCGCGGGCCAGATAGCTGGGGGTGCAGACGTTGCCTGGCAGGTTGCCAAGGTTCTTGGTCAGGGCCATGCCGCTGCCGATTGCCTGGCCGTGCTCAATGGCGCTCTTGAGTGTAGCGGCGTCACTCTTGTCGGCGCTCCACAGCAGGCACTTCTTCAGTTTCGGCGCGCTGGCCTTCTTGCTCTTGAACTGATCGAACTGATAGAGCGCGTCGCTGATGGTTTCCACCAGCAGGCGGGTGCGAGCGTAGAGGTCGCGGTCCTTGACCGCCAGGGCCGGCAGAGTCAGCAGGGCGTCGCTGGCACCGCCATCCTTGAGCTGGGCAACCACGGCTTTGGCCAGTTTGCGCAGGCCGCGGTCGTTCAATTCGTCTTCCTTGCCATAGCCCAGCAGCAGCACCCGCTGGGCGGTGATGCCCGGCAGGCCAAATAGCATCAGACTTTGTCCCGGCTTGCCGGTGATGTCGCCATGCTTGATTGCAGCACTGATCTGACCGCCGCACGCCTTATCCAGATCAGCGGCCGGACCGCTCAAGGATCGGGCTTCGCTGAGGGCGACCACCAGGCAGCCGCTCTTGATGGTTTCCAGTGTGCCGTGCTTGACGTTGAACTCCATGGTGCTCCCCAAGACAAATCAAGTGGATTGGCTGATAATACGTCGCCATAACCGGCCTGAACGCCTCGATGGGGTTTTGCCGGCCTGGTCGACCTTACCAGGTTTCATTTAGCTGCATTCTGGCTCATTAGCACGCCAGGAGCCAAGGACGTTAATGTGATTGTTTTTCGCTATCTGAGTCGCGAGGTGTTGCTGACCCTGACGGCGGTCAGTGGCGTGCTGCTGCTGATCATCATGAGCGGGCGCTTCATCAAGTATCTGGCTCAGGCTGCTGCCGGGCAGCTTGACCCCGGGGTACTGTTTTTGATCATGGGCTATCGTCTGCCCGGCTTCATGGTGCTGATTCTGCCACTGGGAATGTTTCTCGGCATTCTGCTGGCCTACGGGCGCATGCATCTGGACAGCGAGATGACGGTGCTTTCGGCCAACGGCATGAGTGACCGCAAGGTGCTCTGGTATACCCAGGGGCCGGCCTTGCTGGTTGCGCTGGTGGTGGCCGTGCTGAGTCTGTGGGTGTCGCCGTTGGGGGTGTACAAGACCCAGCAACTGTTCAATGAACAGGAGGCTATCACCGAATTCGATACCCTGGCCGCCGGGCGCTTCCAGTCGATTGGCCGGGATGCGGCGCGGGTAACCTATGCCGGCAACCTGTCGGATGATCGTACCGAGTTGCAGGAGGTCTTCATTGCCGAGCGTACTGGCAGTGGCGCCGATGCCAGTATCGGCGTACTGGTGGCCGAGGTTGGACGTCAGCAGCTCAATCCCGATGGCAGTCGCTATCTGGTGCTGTATGAAGGCTATCGCTATGACGGCCGGCCAGGTGCTGCCGATTTTCGTACCATCGAATATGACACCTACGGTGTGCTGCTGCCCAAGCCGGAAGTGGCGACCGAGGTGACCGATCGTGAGGCCATGCCCACCCGTGAGCTGCTGGGGCATGCCGACCGCAAGATGCAGGCCGAGCTGCAATGGCGTCTGGCGCTGCCGCTGCTGGTGCCGATCGTGGCCTTCTTTGCTGTGCCGCTGGCCCGGGTCAATCCGCGTCAGGGTCGATTCCTCAAGCTGTTGCCCGCCATTTTGCTGTATATGACCTATCTGGCGTTGCTGATTACTGCCAGGGGCTGGATTGAAAGCGGGCGCATGCCGGCGAATCTGGGGCTCTGGTGGGTGCATGGGGTGTTCCTGGCGGTCGGTCTGCTGCTCAACCGTCAGGCATTGCTGGCGCCCAGCGCGCCTCGGGGAGGTTCGCATGCGGCGGCTTGATCAGCATATTGGCACTACCGTGCTGTTCAGCATCCTGGTAGTGGCCGTCATCATTCTGGGGCTGGATCTGCTGTTCGCCTTTATCAACGAGCTGGATGACCTGAAAAAGGGTGACTACAGCGCGATGGAGGCCTTGATCTACGTTCTGCTGACCTCGCCCCGGCGCTTTTACGACATGCTGCCACTGTCGGCCCTGGTCGGTTGCCTGGTGGGCTTGGGTACGCTGGCCAGCCATTCCGAGCTGACGGTGATGCGCGCCGCCGGCGTTTCGGTTGCCCGGATCATCGGCTCGGTGATGAAGCCGCTGCTGGTGTTGATGGTGGCTGGCGCACTGATCGGCGAATATGTGTCGCCCTATACCGAGAATCTGGCGGAAAGTCGCCGGGCCATCGCCCAGGGCAGCGGCGAGGCGATCAAGTCGCGCGGGCTCTGGCACCGTGAGGGCAACGACTTCATTCACATCAATGCCGTGCAACCCAATGGCGTGTTGCACGGGGTGACCCGTTACCGTTTCGATGGTCAGCGCAACCTGCTGGAAACCAGCTTTGCCCGGCGCGCCAGCGCCCAGGAGCAGGGCTGGCTGCTGGAGGATGTCGAAACCACGCACTTCATCGAGGATGGCCACACCAGCACCAGTCGCGACCTGCAGCAGCACTGGGATGTTGAGCTGTCTTCGGAACTGCTCAAGGTAGTGGTGCTCGATCCCGACTTGTTGTCCATAGCCGGCATTTGGCGCTATCAAACCTACCTGGCCGAGCAGGGCTTGAACAACAGCCAGTACTGGCTGGCGTTCTGGAAAAAGCTGCTGCAGCCGGTAGCTACCGCGGCGCTGGTGTTCGTTGCCATTTCCTTTATCTTTGGGCCTCTGCGCTCGGTAACGCTGGGTCAGCGGGTGTTTACCGGGGTGCTGGTTGGCTTTGGTTTTCGTATCGTGCAGGACCTGCTCGGACCGTCCAGCCTGGTCTTTGGCTTCCCGCCGCTGATTGCCGTGGCGCTACCGATTGCGGTGTTGCTGGTGATGGGTGTCGTGCTGATGCGCCGGGCCGGCTAGTGAACCCCTGAAAAACTACCTGCGTTGGCA
>NZ_QJSA01000019.1:0-51253 GCF_003586265.1 Pseudomonas jilinensis
AACATGGCTTCAATCCTTGAAGTCGGGGGGCAAGTCGGTGCAGCAACGTCGCAGTGTAGAGATATTGCGACTCAAGACAAGGGCAGCCCATGGCTATCATCTGGAAACTTGAACCACTTCATACCTCCTGGAAACACTCGGCATAATCAAGGCGAACTGTGGCTGCAAAAAAGCCCACTCCGATATCGGCAGTGGGCTTTTTCTTTATCGCCTGTCGAAGCCGATAGCGGTTCTTCAGATCTCTACGGCCAGGCTCTTGGCGGCGATCTTTTTCTGCCAGATCTGCGGGCCGGTGATGTGCGCCGACTCGCCGGTGGTATCAACCGCCACGGTGACCGGCATGTCCTTGACCTCGAATTCGTAGATCGCTTCCATCCCCAGCTCGGGGAATGCCAGCACGTCGGCCTTCTTGATCGCCTGGGCCACCAGATAGGCGGCGCCGCCCACGGCCATCAGGTACACGGCCTTGTGATCCTTGATCGCTTCGATGGCGATCGGGCCGCGCTCGGACTTGCCGATCATGCCCAGCAGGCCGGTCTGCTCGAGGATCTGACGGGTGAACTTGTCCATCCGGGTGGCGGTGGTCGGACCAGCCGGTCCCACGACCTCGTCACGCACCGGATCGACCGGGCCGACGTAGTAGATAAAGCGACCTTTCAGATCGACCGGCAGTTGCTCGCCCTTGTTGAGCATGTCGACCATGCGCTTGTGCGCGGCATCGCGGCCGGTCAGCATCTTGCCCGACAGCAGCACGGTTTCGCCGCTCTTCCAGCTCAGCACGTCTTCCGGGGTCACGGTGTCGAGGTTGACCCGACGCACGCTGGAGCCCACTTCCCAAGTGATTTCCGGGTAGGCGTCCATCGGCGGCGCTTCGAGTACCGCCGGGCCGCTGCCATCGAGCACGAAATGCGCGTGACGGGTCGCCGCACAGTTGGGGATCATGCACACCGGCAGGCTGGCGGCGTGGGTCGGGTAGTCCTTGATCTTGACGTCCAGTACCGTGGTCAGGCCGCCCAGACCCTGGGCACCGATGCCCAGCGCATTGACCTTGTCCATGATTTCCAGACGCAGCTCCTCAACCCGGTTCTGCGGACCACGGGCACGCAGTTCATGGATATCAATCGAATCCATCAGCGATTCCTTGGCCAGTACCGCGGCCTTCTCGGCGGTACCACCGATACCGATGCCAAGCATGCCTGGTGGACACCAGCCAGCGCCCATAGTCGGTACGGTCTTGATCACCCAGTCGACGATCGAGTCGGAGGGGTTGAGCATGACCATCTTCGATTTGTTCTCGGAGCCGCCGCCCTTGGCCGCAACGTCGATTTCAACCTTGTCGCCGGGGACGATCTGGTAATGGATCACCGCCGGGGTGTTGTCCTTGGTGTTGGTCCGCTTGCCAGCCGGATCAGCTAGAATAGAGGCGCGCAGTACGTTCTCCGGCAGGTTGTAGGCCCGACGCACACCTTCGTTGATCATGTCGTCCAGGCTCATGGTTGCGCCGTCCCAGCGCACATCCATACCAATCTTGGCGAACACGGTGACGATACCGGTGTCCTGACAGATCGGCCGGTGACCGGTGGCGCACATGCGCGAGTTGATCAGAATCTGGGCCATGGCGTCACGGGCCGCCGGTGACTCTTCACGCAGATAGGCCTCATGCACGGCCTGGATGAAGTCCACCGGGTGGTAGTAGGAAATGTACTGCAGCGCGTCGGCCACGCTCTGGATCAGATCGTCTTGCTTGATAACGGCCATGCTCGGACAGGCTCCTCTATATAGGCACCGGGCCATGCAACCAGGAAATTGCATACCGGGTTCACGGATAAGACAGGCCATCTGCACCGCTTGAGGATAGCTGCGCCCAACGACCCGCCAGAAAACGGGGCTAGAGTATACCCGAGCTTGACGAGCAGGCCAGTGCCAAGGCTATAGCTTTATTCAATGACTAGACAAAAGGACTAGGCAAAGCGCCTGCACAGGGTTACATTGACGTCAAAATGCCATCACGGAAAAGCAGGCATAAAATGACGTCCATGGATCCCAATCAGGCCAAGTTCCAGGCCCTGCGCCTGCAGCGCTTTTACATGGCCCAGCTTAACTACCTGATCACCTATACCGTGATCTGCGCCGCTTGGCTGGCCGACCAGTATCAGGCTTCGGCGCCAATGCTGGCGGTCCACATCGGTCTGGGCGTGGCGACTCAACTGGGGTTCTACTGGCTGATCCGCAGCGGTCGCAACCTGCGCTATCGCGACCCTAGCCTGACCAGCGGCCAGATCATCGTCGCCACCCTGCTGCTGACCTATCTGCTGGCCTACCTGGGCAGTTTCCGGGGCAGCCTGATCATGGTCTACCCTATCATCCTGATGTTTGGTGTATTCCAGCTCTCACGTCGGGAGTTTCTCAGCCATTCACTGCTGGCTCTGACCGGCTATGGCAGCCTGATAGCCTATGACTACATCTACAACCCTGGCACCCAGGATTTGCCCCTGACCCTGCTACAGTGGTTCGTCCTGGCCTGCATCCTGGGCTGGCTGAGCATGTTCTGCAGCTATATCCGTGAACTGCGTGAACGCCTGCAGCGCCGCCACTATACCCTGCAAGCCCACCAGGAAACCCTCAAGGGCATGATGGGACAACTGCAGAACCTGGCCACCACCGATGCCCTGACCGGGCTGGCCAACCGCCGCTACTTCATCGACGAAACACGTCGCCGGATGGCTCTGCTTGGCCCGCGCCAGCAACTGGGTCTGGCGCTGATCGACCTTGATCATTTCAAGCGAATCAACGACCTTTATGGACATGCGGTGGGTGATGAAGTGCTGCAACGCTTCGCCCAACTGGCCCGCGACAAGCTGCGGAGCGACGATGTGATAGCCCGCTTTGGCGGTGAGGAGTTCATTATTCTGTTGAGTAACTGCGACCTGGAAACCCTGCACCAATGCGTGGAACGGATTCGCCAGGCCTTCGCCAAACTGCAGTTTTCCGGTTTGCCGGAAGATTACTCATGCACGCTGTCGGCCGGCCTGAGCGTGGTCCGCCCTGAAGATGATCTGGAGGAGCGTATCAACCAGGCCGACCAGGCGCTTTACCAGGCCAAGCAGGGTGGTCGCAACCGCTGCACCACCCACCAGGCCGCCTATGCCTGAACTACGCATTGGCCCACAGCGGTTGCAGGTCGCCAGTGGCAGCAATCTGCTGGACGAACTGCTCGCTGACGGCCAGCCTGTCGCCTGGTCATGTCGCTCAGGGCACTGCCAGAGCTGCCTGGTCCAGGCCCAGCCAGGGCAAGCCCCTGAAGCAGCCTGCAGCGAACTTGATCCCGAACAGCAGGCCCAGGGCTGGCTACTGGCATGCCAGTGCCAGGTCCGGCAGGATATGGACCTGCATCTGCTTGATCCGGCCCAGGATGGCCTACCAGCGCAAATCAGCCGCATGGAATATCTGGCTGAGAACATCCTGCTCCTGGGCCTGCGCCCCGAGCGGCCACTACGCTATCAGGCCGGCCAGCACCTGAGCCTGTGGCTGGATGCGGAACTGGCCCGCCCCTACTCTATCGCCAGTTTGCCGGGCGAGCCGGAATTGCAGTTTCATATGGCGCTCAAGGCTCAAGGTCAGTTTTCCCAGCGCATTCAGCGCATGAATATTGGCGAGCGGATTTATCTCGGCCGGGCCAACGGTCATTGCCATTACCAGAGCGACTGGCAGGACCGACCGTTACTGCTGCTAGGGCGTGGCACCGGCCTCTCACCACTCCAGGCAGTGGCCCGCGACGCCTTGAAACATGGGCATCGCGCCGCTATCGAACTGTGGCACTGGCACCCCGAAAGCGGCGACTGCTACCTGCGTTCCGAGCTGGAAAAGCTCGCCCAGGCACACCCCCAAACCCTGCGTCTGCACCTGCACCCACAGTCCCAACTGTCCTCCGATATGGCCAGCTTGCGGCTTGCCTCACGCCATACCCTGGCGCTAGTCTGCGGTCATCCCGAATTTGTCGAACAATGGCGCAAACCGCTATTTATGGCCGGCCTGCCACGCCGGCAAGTATTCGACGAAGCCTTCGTGAGCCGCCAATAAGCCCAAGGAGCCACCGTGAGCCAAACCCTGCTGATCGACCGCAGCGATGCAGTCCTGACCCTGACCCTGAACCGCCCGGAAACCAAGAACGCCCTGACCCGCGAAATCTACAGCGGGCTGGCCGATGCCATCAATGCGGCTCAGGATGACCCGGCCATCCGCGCCATCGTCCTGCAGGGCAGCCAAAGCTGCTTCACCAGTGGCAACGACGTCAACGACTTCCTCAATGTACCGCCGGCCGGCCAGGACAGCCCGGTCTACCGCTTCCTCCGAGCCATTCTCAGCTCAGAAAAGCCCCTGATCGCCGCAGTCAACGGCCCAGCGGTAGGCGTGGGCACCACCATGCTGCTGCATTGTGATCTGATCTATGTGGCCGAGGATGCCCGGCTGAAGATGCCCTTCGTCAACCTCGGCCTGTGCCCCGAAGCCGGCTCCAGCTTCCTGCTGCCGCGCCTGCTCGGTCATCCGCGCGCAGCCGAATTGCTGCTGTTGGGCGAAGAAATCAGTGGCCGACGTGCCGTTGAGATCGGCCTGGCCAACCATGCCTTGGCTGCTGGCCAACCAGTACTGGACGCCGCCCGCCAGGCCGCCCTGCGACTGGCCGCGCAGCCACCCAGCTCGGTCCGGCTAACCAAGCGCCTGCTCAAACAGCACAGCCAGAAACAGGCACAAGAGGTTATGGAGCAGGAAGGCGCCCACTTCGCCACCCTGCTACAGGGACCGGATGCGCGTGAGGCGTTGAGTGCGTTTCTGGAGAAGCGCAAGCCGGTTTTTAGTTAAGGAAACGCTGACCAACTACACCTGAGCCTGACGGCTTGGGTGTCTGTTAAGGGAACACTGATTAATTGCAAGCCCGGTTGTCGCTGACCTGTTCTGGACTGTCGATGCCCCGGACGGGCATCGTCAAGCCCCCAGGGATGGGTTCACGGCGTGTCCAGAACAGGTCAGCGACAAGTGGGCCAGCACCGAAACCGATTTAATCAGTGTTTCCTTAAATGCCAGCACCGCCTTCAGCGACGAATCCCAAACCACAAAACCGCCAGCCGGTTGACCCAGCTCCACAGTCGTATTTTCAGCCGATGCCCCCAGCCCAAAGCCTTCCAGGCACCCAGGCTCCACTCCCGACTCTGGGCGAAGTCACGCTGAAAACAGTCCCGCACTGCAGCATTGAGAGACGGATCGACAACCTGCTGATTGGCTTCCAGATTCCAGTGCAGGGTCCAGTGATCGAAATTGCATGAACCCAGGCTGACCCACTCATCAACCAGCACCATCTTCAGATGCAGAAACCGCGGCTGGTATTCGTAGAGCCGAACACCGGCCTTGAGCAAGCCTGGGTAGAAGCGCTGCCCGGCATAGCGAACCGGAGCGTTATCGGTAATCTGACCACACAGCAGCAAACGCACATCCACCCCGCGCCGAGCCGCGCGCTTGAGTGCCCGCCGCACGCGCCAGCCTGGCAAAAAATACGGTGTTGCCAACCAGATCCGGGTTCGCGATCTTGAGACGGCCGCCAGCAGCGCCTGAACCACCTCGGTATGCTCGCGGGCATCGGCATAGGAGACCCTGGCGTAGCCTGAAGCATCAGGCGCAGGCGGCGCCGGGACGCGCACCCGGTGCCATTTTGGTGGTGCCAGCCGCAGGCGCCGGCCGGACACCTGCCACTGCCGCTCGAACAACTCGGCCCAGTCATGCACCACCGGGCCACGCACCTCCAGCATCAATTCATGCCAGAGGCTCTGGCGCTGATCCGGACGGTAAAAGTCATCGGTCAGCCCGGCCCCGCCGACAAACGCCAACGTCTGGTCAATGACCAGAAGCTTGCGGTGGTCCCGATGCAGGTTACCTCGCCCGGCCAGCCAGTACAGAGGATTGTAGAAACGCAACTCGACCCCGGCCTGAAGCAGATACTGGCGATCGGTTGTGGACAACTGCAGGCTGCCGAAGCCATCGAGCAGGCAGCGTACCCGAACGCCGCGCGCCACAGCCGCGACCAGGCTATCGAGCACCTGACGGCTGGCCTGCCCGGAACTGATCAGATAGAGCTCAAGATCGATGCTGCTACGCGCCCCGTCCATGGCCTGCAACATGCGCGGAAAAAAGCTCTCGCCATCGACCAACAACTCGAAGGTGTTGCTTTTACGCCATGGATAGATAGGGCCAGCCATGTACCGCCTTAGGGAATCCGGTAATCCTCCTGCTCGAGCAGATCCATGCCACACTGCAATTGGCTGATCCAGTCGAGGAACGCTTTGATCATAGCAGGCCCGACGAACGGCCGCCCGTGCTGCGGCACGATCATCGACGGGTTGAGAGTGCGGATCATGTTGGCCCACAACCGGCAGACCTTGTTGCCAGCCATGTAGCGCCTGTGAAAGCCCTCCATGCTGGGCACATGGGCGGCGAAGTCGGTTACCGGTTCGGCATCATCGACCATTGAGGCGCCCATATCGCCGGAAAACAGAATGCCGCTGACCGGATCGAAGAACTGCAGATTGCCCACCGAGTGGAGAAAATGCGCTGGCAAAGCCTTGATCATGGTTTCGCCCAGCGGAATGGTCTGACCACGATCCGGTACCGCGATCATCCGCTCCATGGTGCTAACCCCGTGCCTGGCGGTCAGATAGCCGGCAGACAGGTGCGGCAGAAAGCGCGCCCACAGCCGCGAACAGACCACCTTGCAGCGAGTATGCAAAAACCACTTGTCCAGAGAAGCAATGATGTCCGGATCCTGGTGCGAGGCAAACACATAGGTCAGATCCTGTAACGGAATATGCTGGCTGACTGCCAACGACAGAGGCATGTAGGTCAGATCGCCGCCCGGATCAAGCAGAGCGTGCTGATCATGATCGATAATCAGAAACTGGTTGGACTGGATACCGTCACCGGTCACCAACTGGTCGAAGCACAGTACCTTGTGCACACCATTGTCGAACAGCACGCGCGGGGGATGGGCCATAGCGTTAAACTCCTGTAACAAACCAGCCGCCGTTATATAGAACTACCTCCAAGTGAGTACTGACCTGCCTCAAGGAACCTCTGAAAAACTACCTGCGTTGGCAATACGGCGTTAAAAACAGCCTCAAAATGCTCATTTACCACATGTAAACTGCGCTTTTTCGGCTGTTTTTGCCTTGTCTTGCCTGCCTCGCCTACGTTTTTCAGAGGTTCCTCAACCCTGACATCCGTCATTCAACTGCCATCAAAGTTTCACCGTCCTGACACGCCAGCTTCCTAGCATCGACACTGATGCTAATGGCTGCCTTGCGGAGGTACCCGATGACAGATGCTGCGCTCGCGTTGGACACACAGGACAATCGTCACCTGCAGACCGAACTGGTCAAAGACCATGCCACCCTCAAAGAAGCGCTGGCACTGCGTTTCAAGGTCTTCAGCGAGGAATGCGGGGCCAGCCTGCCCAATGCCGACAGCGGCCTGGATCAGGACAGCTTCGACCTGCACTGCGAGCATTTGGTCGTGCGCGATCAGTTCAGCGGCCAGGTGGTCGCCACCACTCGCCTGCTAGACAGCCAGCGGGCTCGCCATGCCGGTGGTTTCTATAGTGAAGGCGAGTTCCAACTGATCGGTCTTGGTGAACTGCGCGGCGATGTCCTTGAGATCGGCCGGACCTGCGTTCACCCCGACTACCGCAATGGCGCTACCATCGGAGTACTGTGGGCCGGGCTGGCACAACTGATGAACGAGCGCCAGTACGGCTACCTGATGGGCTGCGCCAGCATCGGCATGGGCGATGGCGGGATTCAGGCTCACGCCATCATGCAGCGACTGCGCGAGCGCTACCTGTGCCGCGATTGGCTCAACGCCATACCGCGCCTGCCAATCCCCGAGCGCGACCTGCCGGCCAACGTCACTGCCCAGTTGCCGCCGCTGCTCAAGGCCTACATGCGCCTGGGCGCCAAGATCTGCGGCGAGCCCTGCTGGGATCCCGAGTTCAACGTTGCCGACGTGTTCATTCTGCTGCGCCGTGAACAGCTGTGCCCACGCTACGCCCGACACTTCAAGGCGGTATGAACAGCATGGGCGTGAAACGTAGCTGGCGAGCCTTGTGCGTTGCCGGGTGGATTCTGACCGGGCTGTTACTGGCCACCTGGACAGCCCTGCTGCAACCGTTCAACCCTCGTTGGCTGGCAGCACATCGTCAACGTCTGACCCGCCATTGGATGCGTACGCTCATCCGCCTGCTACCTCTGCGCATCCGCTGCCACGGCACGCCGCCCAACGGCACCACGCTTTGGGTCAGCAACCACGTGTCCTGGCTCGATATCGTGGTACTCGGCGCCCAGGCGCCGGTGCACTTTCTGTCCAAGGCCGAAGTTCGCCATTGGCCGGTAATCGGCTGGCTGGCGGCTGCGGCCGGCACCCTGTTCATCAAGCGCGGCCAGGGCAGCGGCTCGCAGTTGCAGGAGCAGTTGAGCCACGCGCTGAATCAGGGCCGCAGTCTAGTGCTGTTTGCCGAAGGCACGACCACCGCCGGCGATCAGGTGCGAACCTTCCACGCCCGCATGCTGGCCTGCGCTCAGACTACCGGCACCCCGGTTCAACCGGTGGCCATCGCCTACCGCTACAACGGTCAACGTGACCAGTACGCGCCCTTTATCGGTGACGACGAGTTCACCCGCCATCTGTGGCGGCTGCTCGGCTGCCCCGGGGTGATTGAGGTTGAGGTGTATTTTCTGCCGCTGCTGGACAGCCAGGGCAACGAGCGCAACCAACTGGCCCGCCAGGCCCAGTCGGCAGTAGCTCAGGCGTTGGGGCTGCCCGACAGCAGCGCGCGCAAATCCGGATCGGATTTCAAGGCCGCCGCCTGAGTGGCGGCATAGTCGATAACCTCGGGCATGAACGCCAGAAAGTCAGCCTCGAATCCGCCGTAGTCCCGCTCCAGCTCGAGCACCGAGCCGGCCAGCCGGTTGTCGCGACGCAAACGCCGCCCCATATTGGTCAGGGCTCGTTCCAACTGCTCCAGCTCGGCATAACTGCTCAGCCAGTCCTGCTCGGCCATACGCTGGATCACCGGCCAGGCATGCTCGGGGATCAGCGCCTGTTGGGCCAGTAAGCCGGCATACATCTGCTGGGTGAAATGCTCGATCGGCTGGGCTGAAAAGCGCCCCCAGTGCCGTGCCAGCAGGTGATCGTAGAACATGTCGACCATGATCCCGGCAAACCGCCGCCGCTCGCTGCTGACTCGAGCCTTACTGGCCAGAACCAGCGGATGGCTGTCGGTAAAGACATCGATCCGCCGGTGCAGCCAGACCCCTTCACGCACCGCAGGCGGCAGGGCCAGGTTCGCCACCGGTCCCTTGACGAAATCGCCCAGCAAGCTGCCCAGCGCCTGCTGGGGCTGTGGTGGCCCCAACAGCAGATGGGCGAGGAAGTTCATCAGGGCTGCCCCACACGCTGCTGCAGGGTGTTGAGCTGGTTTTGCAGGGTGTTGAGGGTACGATTGGTCTGCAACCGGTAACTATCGATGGCTGCCAACGCATCCTCGGTCGAACTCAGACGCTGGTCTATCTCACTGCGCAACACCAGCATTTCCTGGTCCAGGTTACGCGCCGAGGCCTGATTCGACAGACTCTGCAGCGTACTTTGCTGACGCCGGAGCTGCTCAGCCTGCTCACCGATACGCTGCTCCAGCCCCGCCAGCGCCCGGATCTCTTCACGCAGCCCGCCCAGCTCACCAGCCAGTGACTCATGCCGCTGACCACCTTGCTTCAGAGCTTCATCCAGACTCCCCAGACGACCGCTCTGGGCCTCCAGGCGCTCCTGCAATTCATTGGCCTGACCACTGATGCCATCCAGACGACGCTGCCGCGCCTCACCACTTTGCTGCAGACTGGCCAGGGTGCTGGCTTGCTGCTCCAGCTTGCGGGTCAGTTCCTGCACGCCTTTTTCCAGCGCCGTCAGCTGCGCCGCACGAGCCTGTTCCGTTTCGCTCAGGGTAGACTCGGTAGCACTGACCTTGCCAGTGATGTCCTGAATCCGCCCAGCCGCCTCCTCGCTGATACGAGCAAAACTGTTCTGGGTAGCCACCAACTGCTGCTGCAAACGGGTCTGCTGTTGATGGCTCCAATAACCCAGGCCCACCAGCCCAAGACTCAAGGCCGCACACAAAGCCCACAAGGCACCATTACCAGAGCCTTTGGGTTCACTGCGTACAGGCGAGCGCAACGGCTCGTTCGGTATCTCTTTATCAGCCTTCTCCGCCTGGGGCTCCAGCGTGCCCGGCCGCTCATCTGCGGTCGCCCGGATACTGGGTAGCTCGCCCTCAAACTCACGATCTCTCATTGACTCCCCTCAACTGCAAAAAGAGCGCACCAAAGCAATGCACGGCGCACCACAAGATCGCACGCCATCGCCTTTAGTGCCTGTTTCAGAACACTTTGACCGGCCCCAGGCAGCATAAATCCCCGGATCGACCAATCTGGTACATATTCTGCTTGCAAGGCTCTAGCCTGGCTACCGGAACTGCTTTCCGAACAGCACGAAAGGGAGAATCAGCATGATCGCCGAAGCCCAGTTCAATCGCGCCACCCTCGATTGTATGACTGCACTGCGCAGACGCCTGAAACAAAGCCTGGGGGTTACCGTCCATCTGAGCGAGCCGGATGCTGCCGAACACATGATCGACCTCAGTCGCGACTGCGCCCAGGACGACATCCGCGACCTGGGTGAACGTCTGGCCAGCATGCTCGAACCAATCGCTCCCGAGCCCGAGGAAGCGTTCGGCCTGCAGAGCGCGATTGCCGCGCGCCAACGCCAGATGAGCCAGCCCCGCGCCACTCGCCCACCCGAGCCTGCCCCCGCCAGCATGGGCGCCGGCAGCGTGCGGATCTATCGTGGCCAGGTTATTCGCAGCTAACCCAGCGCATGGCCTGCACGCTCGTTGCTACTCCAGGCACTTTCCAGGCCAGCCGGCATTCCGGCTTCCCACCAGCGGGCAAAGGCCTCAAGCCCATCAGCCACACTGACCTGAGGTTGATAACCCAACTGCGCCCGCGCGGCGTCGATGTTCAGATTGAAATCACGCGCCATGACCGCCATCCCCAGCCGCAGGATAGCCGGCTCAGGCTGACCAGGAGTCAGGTGCGCACGCCATTCGGCCAGGCAGGCCATGCCGTAAGCCAACGGATAGGGTACATGACGGGTCAATGCTGGCATGCCAAGACGCTCCAGCAAACGATTGAAAGTCGGCCAGAACGCCACCGGCTCGCCATTGCTGATGTTGTAGGCTTGCCCCAACGCCGCTTCGGGTGCGCGTATGGCCAGATCCAGAGCCAGATTGAGGTTTTCCACCGGCGTCAGGTCAACCTGATTCTCACCACGACCAATGATCTTCAGACGCCCGCTTTGATGAGCCCGCAGCAAACGTGGAAAGATAGCCGTGTCGCCAGCACCAATCACGAATCGCGGCCGCAAGGCAATCACTTCGAGCCCCTGACGCCCGGCAGCGAAAACCTTCTGTTCGGCCAGATACTTGGTGGCCCCGTAATGGTCGAAAAACCGGGGCGGGACGAAGTCTTCGGTAATATCGCGGTGATCACGACCATCGAAATACATCGACGGTGACGACAAATGCACCAGGCGGCGCACCTTGCTACGCAGCGCGGCGGCCAACACATGCTCGGTCGTGCGTACATTGGCATCGTGAAAATAACTGTAAGGGCCCCAGGTGCCCACCGCACCGGCGCAATGCACGATGACCTCGCATCCCTCAGCCAGGCGCTCGGAGAATCCCGGATCCAGCAGGTCACCCGCCAGGCACTCGGCGCCACGCTGCTTGAGCCAGCTCAGCGGCTCGGCCCGGCGTCCGCTGCAACGTACCTCATAGCCCAGGCTCAGGGCATGCGCCGCAAAACGACCACCGATAAAACCACTAGCCCCGGTTACCAGAATTCGCATTATTGTTCTCCCTGTCGGACTATGACTTTCCCCACCTTACTCCGCAGCGCCAGCCGGTACCAGTGGCGCGACGCCATCGCCTCAGCCCTGGCCCGCCGCCAACAGTGCGCTGGCGCGCTGAGCCAGTTCTGCAGTCAGGGTATCCAGCAGCCGACCACCATGACGCCAGTAGTGCCAATACAACGGCACATCCACCACCGCCCCCGGCACCAACTCGCGTAGAGCGCCGCTGGCCAGTTCCACCGGGATTTGCAGTGCCGGCACCATACCCCAGCCCATACCGGCACTGAGCAAACGGACAAACCCCTCGGACGATGGGCACAGGTGGTAGCGAAACTCACCGCCATAGTCCAACCCACTCAGAAACCGGTGCTGGAGCTGGTCATCAGGCCCAAAAACGATTGCCGGGGCGCGCCTGAGCGCCGTCTGACTCACCCCATCGGCAAAGTAGCGGGCTATGAACTCCGGGCTGGCCACCGCCAGATAACGCATATTCCCCAAGGCCAACACCCGGGCGCCAGCCACCGGCTGGGCACTGGCGCATACGCAGCCGGCCACCTCACCGGCACGCATGCGCCGCAACCCGACATCCTGGTCATCGACCACCAACTCGAACTGCAAGGCTTCACGAATACTCAACTCGGCAACCGCCTGGGCCCACCAGGTGGCCAGGCTGTCGGCATTCAAGGCAATGCGCAGGCGTGGCGGCAGATCGTCTTCACCAGCCATAGGGACAGCCTCGCGCAAGTCGCGCTCCAGCAACCGCACCTGCTGCACATGGTTGAGCAAACGCTGCCCGACTTCGGTGGCCTGGGGTGGATTCAGGCGTATCAGCACCGGAGCGCCGACCCGTGCCTCCAGCAACTTGACCCGCTGTGACACCGCTGATTGTGAAAGCCCCAGCATCTGGGCCGCCCGCTCAAACCCACCTTGCTCGATCACCGCCGCCAGGGCAGCCAACAACTTGTAATCCAGCATAAAATTTCCTTATGTGATATCAGGATTATTTGTTTTTCTTATTAAAGAGTCCAGCGCAGACTCAGCAGCATCTTTCCTGTTATGAGTGAGCCCATCCGCCATGCCCGTACTACACAGCTATTTCAACGGCCTGCTGGTCGCCGCCGGACTGATCATGGCGATCGGTGCCCAGAACGCCTTCGTTCTCGCTCAGGGGCTGCGCCGCGAACACCATTTGAGCGCCGCGCTGGTATGCATGAGCTGCGATATCGTGCTGATTCTTGCCGGCACGCTGGGCCTGGCGGTACTGCTTCAACAATCGCCGCTGGCCATGGAAATCACTCGCTGGGGTGGGGTCGGGTTTCTTTGCTGCTATGCCTTTCTGGCCATGCGCCGGGCGTTTTCCAGTCAGGCACTGGGGGCCGATCAACAGCCGCCACGCAGCCGCAAGGCAGTACTGTTGGCGACCCTGGCAGTGACCTTGCTCAACCCGCATGTCTATCTGGATACCGTAGTACTGATCGGCTCGATCGGTGCCCAGCAAAGCTGGCCACTGCTGTTCGCTCTGGGCGCGGCCAGCGCCTCGATCATCTGGTTCTTCAGTCTGGCGCTGGGCGCCGCCCGGTTGGCTCCGTGGCTACGACGCCCATCGACCTGGCGCTGGATCGATCTGGGCGTGGCCGCCATGATGCTGAGTGTCGCCTGGAGCCTCGCCGCCCCGGCCCTGAAACAGCTCTGAATCGCTATATCCCTACACTTGTTACGTGGATAGCAGACCGCACAGGTGCTATGATCAGGCTCTTCCGTGCACCTGATAAATGGAGAAACACCATGGCTTTTGAATTGCCTGCACTTCCTTACGAAAAGAACGCTCTGGAACCGCACATCTCCGCTGAAACCATCGAGTACCATTACGGCAAGCACCACAACACCTACGTGGTCAACCTGAACAACATGGTTCCCGGCACTGAGTTCGAAGGCAAGACCCTGGAAGAGATCGTCAAGAGCTCCAGTGGTGGTGTATTCAACAACGCCGCCCAGGTCTGGAACCACACCTTCTACTGGAACTGCCTGAGCCCGAACGGCGGTGGCCAGCCGACTGGCGCCCTGGCTGACGCCATCAACCAGGCTTTCGGCTCCTTCGACAAGTTCAAGGAAGAGTTCACCAAGACTGCCATCGGCACCTTCGGCTCCGGCTGGGCCTGGCTGGTCAAGAAATCTGACGGTTCCCTGGCCCTGGCCAGCACCATTGGCGCCGGCTGCCCGCTGACCTCCGGTGACACCCCGCTGCTGACCTGCGACGTCTGGGAACACGCCTACTACATCGACTACCGCAACCTGCGTCCGAAGTACGTCGAAGCCTTCTGGAACCTGGTTAACTGGGATTTTGTGGCCAAGAACCTCGCCGCCTGAGACCCCAAATGAGCAGTACCACACACCCCGCTTTTGCGGGGTGTGTCATTTTATGGCAATGTCAAAGTGACTTTACTTTGACCTCAGCCCAGCACGATGTTAATACTCTTGAATATCGAAGTGCTGCCTGCGGGCCAGAACGCTTGCATGATCATAATAACTACTTGCATGATGCAAGGATTGCCAACCACAAGCATTGGATAGAGCACTAATTTGAAACTGGAGCGTCGGCACAGTCTTTCCATCAAACTGCTGCGCTTGGTCCTGATGTGGGCACTGCTGGTAGGTTTGATCCTCAGCTTTGCTCAGATCCTCTATGACCTGCGCAAGGAACGCAGTCTGATCGACAGCACAGCGACTCAGATCCTGGCCATGGCTCGTGATCCAGCCACTCAGGCGGTTTACAGTCTTGATCGGGAAATGGCCTTGCAGGTGGTCGAGGGTCTATTCGAGCATCAGGCCGTGCGCTTTGCCTCTATCGGCCACCCCGACGAATCACCGCTGGCCATCAGAGAACGCCCCCTGATCGACACCCGCTCACGCGGGCTGAGCGACTGGCTGTTCGGGGTTGACCAGGACTACACCATCAAGCTCTTTGGTCGCGCACCCTACAATGAATACTACGGCGATCTGCGCATCACTCTGGATACTGCCCCCTACGGCCAGGAGTTCCTCCAGCGTTCACTGATCATCATGGTCTCCGGTACTCTACGGGCCATGGCCATGGCCTTTATGCTGTATCTGCTCTATCACATCCTGCTGACCAAGCCGTTATCGCGGATTATTGAACACATCGCTGAGATCAACCCCGATCAGCCAGGCAAGAATCTGATCCCGATGTTGCCGGGGCACGAGCGCAACGAACTGGGCATCTGGATCAACAAGGCCAATCAACTGCTCGATTCGATTGAGCGCAACAGCAGCCGACGCCGCGAAGCCGAGGCAAACCTGCTGCACATGTCCCAGCACGACCATCTTACCGGCCTGCCCAATCGCAGCATGTTGCAGGAACAGCTCAATCGCATTCTCGCCGACGCAGGCCGCCGTCAGCGCGGCGTGGCCGTGCTGTGCTGCGGCCTGGATGACTTCAAGGAAGTCAACGAACAGTTCAGCTATCAAAGCGGCGACAGCCTGCTGGTAGCGGTGGCCGACCGCTTGCGTGCCAACAGTGCCCAGTTGGGCTGCCTGGCGCGCCTGGGTGGCGACCAGTTTGCGCTGGTCCAGACCGGCGTCAGTGAACCTTATGAAGCGGCCGAGCTGGCCCAGACCATTCTCGATGACCTGGTCCGCCCGTTCGAGCTTGGCGCCCATACCGTCAGCCTGCGCGCCACCATTGGTATTACCCTGTTCCCCGACGATGGCGACAACGCCGAAAAGCTGCTGCAAAAAGCCGAACAGACGATGATGCTGGCCAAGGCCCGCTCGCGAAACCGCTACCAGTTCTACATTGCCAGCCTGGACAGCGAAATGCGTATTCGCCGCGAGCTGGAAAAGGATCTGCGTGGCGCGCTGCAACGCAACGAATTTCACCTGCTCTACCAACCCCAGGTGTGTTTCGATACACACCAGGTAATCGGTGTCGAGGCCCTGCTGCGCTGGCAGCATCCCGAGCGTGGCCTGGTACCGCCGGACCTGTTCATCCCACTGGCCGAACAGAACGGCTCAATCATCGAAATTGGCGACTGGGTCCTCGACCAAAGCTGCCGGCAACTGCGTCAGTGGCACGATAGCGGCTTTCCACAACTGCGGATGGCGGTCAACCTGTCGACCGTGCAACTGCACCATGGCGAACTGTCCAAGGTCGTCACCAACCTGATGCAACGCTACCAGCTCCCGGCCCAGAGTCTGGAGCTGGAAGTCACCGAGACCGGTCTGATGGAAGACATCAGCGCCGCCGCAGGACATTTGAACAGCCTGAAAAAGGCCGGGGTGCTGATCGCCATCGACGATTTCGGTACCGGCTACTCGTCACTCAGCTACCTACGCGGCCTGCCGCTGGACAAGATTAAGATCGACAAGAGCTTCGTTCAGGATGTGCTGGTTGATGTCGATGACGCCACAATCGTTCGCGCCATCATTCACCTGGCTCGCAGCCTCAACATGCAGGTAATTGCCGAAGGCGTGGAAACCAGAGAGCAGGAAGCCTACATCATCGCCCAGGGCTGCAATGAAGGTCAGGGCTATCTCTACAGCCGCCCCCTACCGGCCAGCAGCCTGATCGACTGGCTGCGCAGCTATCAGAGCGAGATGGCCAGACAGACCGCGACCCAGGCCAACTGAAGCGTTTTAGCCAGCCTGGACCAGCGCCAGCAACAGCCAGCCACTGGCCGTAGCGCAAAGCAGAAATCCACCAAGACTCAACAGCGATGCCCGGCGCATGCGCCGGCTCAAATGCTCTTCATGGTGATCCGACAACAGAAACGGCAGCCCCCGATGAGGTGGCTTGCCCAGCGCATGCACCACCGGCGCCTGCCCCGCCACCCGAGCCTGACGTCGCGCCTCCTCACCGGCAGCCTGACGCACCTGCTCCCATTCACGCTCATCCAGCCTTCCATCACCATTACGGTCGAACCGACTGAGCAGATCCGGGTAGTCGGCTTTCCACTGGCTGATGATCTGACGGGCAATGGCCTGCTCATCGATCGCCTCACGCCCACCGCCACGGCTTTGGAACCAGCCCAGAGCGTACAGGGTTTCGCCCTCCTGCAACCATTCCTCGGTATAGCGATAACGCCGCCCAAGCAGGCTGCTCATGATGCCGGTACGCACCGAGCGCCCAGCCGGCCAACGCTGGCTGCCTTCCCAGCGTTTACGCTGACGCGGATGCACTTCGGCCCCCAACGGATTGATCCAGCAACTGCCGGTCGCATCGCGCAACAGAAACGGCCGTTCCGAGACACCCCGCTCAACGGTGCGCCAGTTGCTGTTCTTGCCCGAACGACGGTATTCCTCGACCTGAAACCGATACCACAGGCATGAGATTTCGCTGAGTGGCGACAACAGCGGGGCATACCCGCCAGCATCGACCTGACCCTGTAACTCGACCAGCCCTTGAGCCGCCGAGCGAATCCGCGAGGTCGGGGTATCTTCAATCCAGCGCGCCCGGCGCAGCCGGGTCAGCCAGTTGTACAGCGTGATCAGGGTGAATAGCCCGGCCAACCCAACAGCCATGGCGTAATGCGGGTACGACAACAGCATGACGCCGTGCACATCAATCATGAAAACAGAGCCCAGATATCCACATCGGCCTTTTCAGCCTCAGAAAATTGCAGCAGATCAGCCGATGGAAAACTGAACATCCGCGCAATCAAAACATCGGGGAACTGTTCAATCCGCACGTTGTTGATGTTCACCGCCGCGTTATACAGCTCACGCCGATCGGCAATACCATTCTCCAGACCGGTGATCCGCTCCTGCAGATGACGAAACGACTCATTGGCCTTGAGTTCAGGATAATTCTCAGCCAAGGCGAACAACTGACCCAAACCGGCTCGCAGTACGGTTTCAGCCTGCCCAAGTCCCTTGACGTCGGAACGCTCACGGGCCTGAGCCACGGCACCACGGGCAGCGACCACCCGTTCCAGCGTTTCCTGTTCATGCTGCATGTAGCGCCGGCAGGCCTCCACCAGTTTCGGCAACTCCTCATGACGCTGACGCAGCAGTACATCGATATTGGCCCAGGCCTGGCTGACCGCATGCTTGATGCTCACCAACTGGTTGTACAACACGATGGCATACAGCCCGGCAACTACCAGCACGGCGATGATCGCCCAGGTAACGGGATTGGTCAGATCCATTAGCATCTCCCTCTATCATTTGTCATTATCGGCACCTCTGCGGCTCCATTGCGCCAATTTCATGAGACGTTTTGCAACAGGCGGCACTGGATAATAGCCGCATTCGGCGCATAATAGGCAGCTTGCAATCTGCCCTTGTGCCGCACTGCCTGGAAGGATCCGAAAATGTTGTTGCGCCGCTTCGTTGTCATGCTGGTACTGTTCTTTCTCGTGGTACTGGCCCTGGCCGCCTATAAAGGCTGGTCAATCTATCAGCAAATCCAGATGTTCAGCGCACCGCAGCCCCCGATTCAGGTAGCCGCGGCGGCCGCAGAACAGAAACTCTGGGAAACCCGTCTGCCTGCGATTGGTTCGCTGACCGCCGCCCTTGGTGTGGAACTGACCGCCGAAGTCAGTGGCACCGTCGAACAGTTGCACTTCCACTCCGGACAGCGGGTCGAGGCCGGTCAGCCGCTGCTGAGCATGAACACCGCCGTTGAGCAGGCCAGCCTGAAAACCGCTCAGGCCCAGGCCGAACTGGCCCGACTCGAGTTCAACCGGCAACAGAACCTGTTCGAGCGCCAGAGCATTTCCCGCAGTCAGTTCGACCAGGCCCGCTCTACCCTGCAACAGGCCAGTGCCCAGGTCGAAGAACTGCACGCCATCCTTGAACGCAAACGCATCGTCGCACCGTTCAGCGGTCGCATCGGCATCAGCCAGATCGACCCCGGCGACTACCTGTCACCCGGCACCGTAATCGCCACCCTGCAGAACCTCGAGGATTTGTTTGTCGACTTCTTCGTGCCTGAACAGCTGTACCCGCAGCTGGCACTGGAGCAGTCGGTACTGGTGCGGGTTGGGGCCTATCCGGGCGAAGAGTTCAAGGGCCAGATCGCCGCCATCAACCCCCGGGTTGAGACCGGTTCGCGCAATTTGCAGGTCCGCGCCAAGGTTGGCAATCCGGATGAGCGCCTGCTGCCCGGCATGTTCGCCGACCTGGAAGTGGTGATGCCTACTCCCGAACCGCAGATCGTGCTACCGGAAACCGCCATCACCTACACCCTCTATGGCAACTCGGTATACGTAGTCAAACCCCGGCAGGATGAGGCTGGCAACGAACTGAGTGACGAAGACGGCCAACCGCAACTGGAAGTCGAGCGACGGTTTGTCAAAAGCGGGGACCGGCGGGCCGGTGAAGTGGTCATTCTCGAAGGGCTTGAAGCCGGCGAACTGGTCATCACTGCCGGTCAGCTCAAGCTGGATAACGGTGCGCATGTAAGCATCAACAACAGCAATCCCCTGTAAGGCGAACCCAGCATGGCTTTTACCGATCCTTTCATCCGTCGCCCGGTACTGGCGACGGTGATCAGCCTGCTGATCGTCCTGCTCGGCCTGCAGGCTTTCACCAAGCTGACCATCCGCCAGTATCCACAACTGGAAAATGCCCTGATCACGGTGACCACCGCTTACCCAGGCGCCAACGCCGAGGTCATTCAGGGCTACATCACCCAACCGATCCAGCAAAGCCTGGCCAGCGCCGAAGGTGTCGATTACATCAACTCGGTCAGCCGCCAGAACTTCTCGGTGGTGCAGGTCTATGCCCGTCTGGGCGCCGATACCGACCGGCTGTTTACCGACATCATGTCCAAGGCCGCCGAAGTCCGTAACCAGTTGCCGGCCGAGGCTCAGGACCCGGTAATCAGCCGCCAGGCCGCCGACTCCACAGCGCTGATGTATGTCAGTTTCTTCAGTGAAACCCTGACCAACCCGCAGATCACCGACTATCTGTCGCGGGTGGTCCAGCCGCGTCTGGCAACCCTGCCCGGCATCGCCGAAGCCGAAATTCTCGGCCAGCAGAACTTCGCCATGCGCCTGTGGCTGGACCCGGTACGCATGGGCGCCCATGGGGTGACGGCAAGCGATATCAACCAGGCCGTCAGCCGCTACAACTTCCTCTCCGCCGCGGGTGAAACCAAGGGCGAGTACGTGGTGACCAGCGTCAACGCCTTCACCGACCTGAAAGACCCGGAAGCCTTTGCCGCCATCCCGATCAAGACTGACGGCGACACCCGGGTGCTACTCAGAGATGTTGCCCGGGTCGAACTGGGCGCGGAAAGTTACGACGCCATCAGCTTCTTTGACGGCATACCCTCGGTCTATATCGGCATCCAGGGCACCCCCACCGCCAACCCGCTGGAAGCCATCCAGTATGTCCGCGAGGCCATGCCGCTGATCGAGGCGCAGTTGCCACCGGAGCTGAAGCTGTCGATTGCCTACGATGCCACCGAGTTCATCCAGGCCTCGATCGACGAAGTAATCAACACCCTGGCCGAAGCCGTGGTCATCGTCATCGTGGTGGTATTTCTGTTCCTGGGCTCTCTGCGCTCGGTCCTGGTGCCGATCGTCACCATCCCGCTGTCGATGATCGGGGTACTGTTTTTCATGCAGTTGATGGGCTACTCGATCAACCTGCTGACGCTGCTGGCCCTGGTCCTGGCTATCGGCCTGGTGGTCGACGACGCTATCGTCGTGGTGGAAAACATCCATCGGCATATCGAAGAAGGCAAGCAGCCAGTGCAAGCGGCACTGGAAGGCGCGCGCGAGATCGCCATGCCGGTGGTGGCCATGACCATTACCCTGGCGGCGGTCTACGCTCCGATCGGCTTTCTCGAAGGCCTGACCGGCGCACTGTTCAAGGAGTTCGCCTTCACCCTGGCCGGCGCCGTGATCATTTCCGGCATCGTTGCCCTGACCCTGTCACCGATGATGTGCTCCAAGCTGCTGCGCCACGAGGAAAACCCCAGCGGGCTGGCTGCCCGCCTGGACAAGCTGTTCGACGGCTTGCAGCAACGTTACCGGCAACTGCTGCACCACAGCCTCAACACCAAGAGTGTCACCCTGACCTTTGGCGCTCTGGTACTACTGCTGATTCCGGTGCTGCTGGCCTTTACCCGCAGCGAACTGGCCCCGGAAGAGGATCAGAGCATCATCTTCATGATGGCCAGCGCACCCAAGAGCGCCAACCTGGAGTACCTAACCCACTACACCGACGAACTGACCCGTAAACTCAAGGAATTCGACGAGTATGAGTCGCACTTCCAGATCAACGGGTTCGACGGAGTGCAAAGCGGTATCGGTGGTTTTCTGCTCAAGCCCTGGGATCAGCGCGAGCGCAGCCAGATGGAGCTGCTGCCGATAGTCCAGCAGGAACTGGACAGCATCGCCGGCCTGCAGATCTTCGGCTTTAACCTGCCATCGCTGCCCGGCACCGGTGACGGGCTGCCACTGCAGTTCGTGATCAACACTCCCAACGACTACGAAACCCTGTTACAGGTTACCGAGCGAATCAAGCAACGGGCGCTGGAAACTGGCCAGTTCTATTTTCTGGATATCGATCTGGCATTCGACAAGCCGGAGCTCACCGTGGAAATCGCCCGCGAGAAAGCGGCTCAGATGGGCGTGACGATGGAAGATATCGGCTCGACCCTGGCCACCCTGCTCGGCGAAGGGGAAATCAACCGTTTCACTATTGACGGACGTAGCTACAAGGTAATCGCCCAGGTCGAGCGTCCGTTTCGTGACAACCGCGATTGGCTCAAGCATTACTACGTGCCCACCGTGGATGGTGACATGGTCGCGCTGGGTACCCTGATCACGATGGGCGAGCAGGCCCGGCCAACCCAGCTCAACCAGTTCCAGCAACTCAATGCAGCACGGATTCAGGGGGTTCCCGGTGTCAGCATGGGCGAGGCGCTGAAAACACTGGAGCAGATCGCCGCTGAAGAACTGCCCCAGGGCTTCACCGTCGACTATGCCGGCGCCGCGCGTCAATTCAAGCAGGAGGGTGCGGCGCTCTACATCACCTTCGGCCTGGCGCTGGCGATCATCTATCTGGTCCTGGCCGCCCAGTTCGAAAGTTTCCGTGATCCGCTGGTGATCCTGGTTACCGTACCGCTGTCGATCTGCGGCGCTCTGATCCCGCTATTCCTCGGGTTCTCGACCATGAATATCTATACCCAGGTGGGTCTGGTGACTCTGATCGGCCTGATCAGCAAGCACGGTATTCTGATCGTCGAGTTCGCCAACCAGTTGCAGCGTGAACAGGGCATGGCCCTGCGCGAAGCGGTCGAAGCCTCAGCGGCGATCCGCCTGCGTCCGGTCTTGATGACTACTGCGGCAATGGTCTTCGCCATGATCCCCCTGCTGTTGGCCCAGGGTGCCGGTGCGGTCAGCCGTTTCGATATCGGCATGGTGATTGCCAGCGGCCTGACCATCGGCACGCTATTCACCCTGTTCGTACTGCCAGCGGTATACCTGGCAGTAGCCAGGCAGCACGAACAGGTCTGAGCAAAGCGAGTTAGGGAGACACTAATTAAATCAGTTTCGGACACTCCCAGGAGATTGCACGGAGGTTTGTGTGTGGCTTAGGTACGGGAGCGACTATGCGCTCCCGGCGTTATGGCGAGCCGCGTAGCGGCGTGGCCATCCAGACTTACTGAAACAGCGACTCCCCGGTCAGCCCATGCTGTTCGAGAATATCGCGCAGGCGCTTGAGCGCTTCGACCTGAATTTGCCTGACCCGCTCGCGGGTCAGGCCGATCTCCCGGCCGACTTCTTCCAGCGTGCTGCTTTCATGGCCGCGCAAGCCGAAACGCCGGGTCACCACCTCACGCTGCTTCTCACTCAGCTCGGACAGCCACTGGTCGATACTGGAATTGAGGTCATCATCCTGCAGCAGTTCACAGGGATCGGTGACATGGTCGTCGGTCAGGGTGTCGAGCAGGGTCTTGTCCGAGTCGGGCCCCAGCGACATGTCCACCGAGGCCACCCGCTCGTTTAGCCCAAGCATGCGTTTGACATCCTCGACCGGCTTGTCGAGCAGTTGGGCAATTTCTTCTGGCGACGGTTCGTGATCGAGCTTTTGGGTCAGCTCACGCGCAGCGCGCAGGTAGATGTTGAGTTCCTTGACCACATGAATCGGCAGACGGATGGTGCGGGTCTGGTTCATGATCGCCCGCTCGATGGTCTGGCGGATCCACCAGGTGGCGTAGGTCGAGAAGCGGAAGCCACGTTCCGGGTCGAATTTCTCGACCGCCCGGATCAACCCCAGATTACCCTCTTCGATCAGATCAAGGAGAGTCAGCCCACGATTGACGTAGCGCCGGGCAATCTTCACCACCAGTCGCAGGTTGCTTTCAATCATGCGTTTGCGCCCGGC
Organism: Pseudomonas jilinensis; assembly: GCF_003586265.1. Classification (NCBI taxonomy): domain Bacteria; kingdom Pseudomonadati; phylum Pseudomonadota; class Gammaproteobacteria; order Pseudomonadales; family Pseudomonadaceae; genus Pseudomonas; species Pseudomonas jilinensis. The sequence continues at coordinate 23,362 of NZ_QJSA01000019.1, forward strand.
CGGGTCACCCTTCTGCGCCAGTCGCGCAAAGTGGACCTCTTCCTCGGGAGTCAATAGCGGGGAAAAACCGATTTCATTCAGATAAAGCTGGGTGGCGTCGAGCTGCTTGGTGAACTCGAACGCATTCTCGCGCTTGTGGTTACGCGGTGTTGCGGTCTTGGTGCGAGTATCAGAGCCTTCCATGTTGCCCTCCTCATCGTCCATGCCGTCGCCCTCGAACAGTACGACATCGTCCTCTACAACGTGTTCAGGCTCGTTATTATTATTGCGTGCCATTATTGCGTGCCCCATTCCAGTCGAATCACGATTCGGTACCAGATCCCGAAGGATCACAGCAGTCCCCCACAACCTGTCAGCAGGCCAAAGCATCACCCTCCTGGTAACCCTCCTAAGCCTATCTGGCAGCCTGCCTATAATCTATGACAACCATATTGCGATTATTCACCGGCCTTCACAGTTTGGGTAAATACGTCAAAGGATCAACCGGTTGCCCCCTGCGACGTATTTCAAAATGCAACTTCACCCTGTCAGTGCCGCTACTACCCATCTCGGCGATCACCTGCCCCGCCTTGACCTGGTCCCCCTCATTGACCAACAAACGGTTGTTGTGGGCATAGGCACTGAGATAGGTGTCATCGTGCTTGATGATAATCATCTCGCCATAACCGATGAGACCACGCCCGGCATAGACCACCGCACCGTCTGCAGCAGCCTTCACAGGCTGTCCCAATTGGCCGGCAATATCAATCCCTTTATTCAAACTTCCGTTTGACTGAAACCGGGCGATCAACGGCCCTTGAGCTGGCCAGTTCCAACCGGACACCCGCGAAGGCACGCTGGGTGATGCTGGAGTGGCTGCTGGCGTAGCAGGACGGCTGGCCGGGGCCGGGGCGGTAGCTCTGGGCTGGGTGGCTGGAGCGGTTGTCCGGGGTGGAGTTGTCGCTGGCCGGCTAGTGGCTGCGGTCGTGGCTGGCCGCGCGGTTTGGGTAGTGCGGGCGGGCGTGCCGGCAGTACCTGGACGCAGGCTGATGCGCTGACCCGGGTAGATGGTATAAGGCGCGTTGAGGTTGTTGTTGGCGGCCAGCGCACGCCAATCCCAGCCGTAGCGGAAGGCGATCTGATACAGCGTCTCACCGCGCTGCACGGTGTGCTGGCCGGAAGTGACCTGTTGCGCCGTCTGGGCCCGCTGGCCACCGCGGCTGCGGTCATCGATCGGTACCGTGGTCGACGGTCCTGCGCAGGCAGCCAGCAGCCCGGCCAGCAGCATCAACCCCAGCTGCCGCCCCCACGCCATTAGCGGTCCGCCCACCACAGACATCCCCATGACCCATTCAGCTCCTAACGGTTCCGCATCAGCGCTCGGCCTGGCGTCCCCAATATTCCAGTGTCAACACTAATACCACGGCAAGCAGCATCAACGCCAACCCACCCTGCCAGTAGGCTGGCTCACCGGTGAGCTGCTGAAACTGGGCCGGCCAGACATTGCTCTGCACCAACGGTTCAAGCTGACCCTGTGAGTTCTCACGCCAGCTCAGGGTCTGCTTCCACGGCCAGACTTTATTCAGCGAGCCAATCAGCAAACCGGTCAGAAACGCCAGGGTGACACTGCGGGCATGGCTCAGCAGCCAGGACAGCAACCGCGAGAAACTCAGCAAGCCGGCCACGCAGCCCAGAATGAAGATTGCCAGCAACCCGACATCGAAGTTTTTGACCGCCTGCAACACGCTTGCGTACAGCCCCAGCAGCAACAGAATGAAGCTACCGGAAATGCCGGGCAGGATCATCGCGCAGATAGCAATCGCTGCGCCCAGGAAGATCACCGGGCCGGTAACCGGTAACTGCAGCGGAACCGCCACGGTAATCAGATAGGCAAATACAGTGCCGAGCAGCAGAGCCAGCACGCTCCAGGCGCTCCAGCGTGGAATCTGCCGTCCAACCAGCAATACCGAGACCACAATCAGGCCAAAGAAGAACGACCAGATCAGTTGCGGGTGCTGTTCCAGCAAGTAACTGATCAGTCGTGCCAGACTGGCAATACTGGTAAAGATGCCGGCCAGCAGAATGCACAGAAAGGTTCCGTCAATGGCCTGCCAGGTCTCGCGCACACGCCCACGGGCCAGCCACAGCAACTTGTTCGGCGTGCAGGCAGCAACCGCCGCCAGCAGCCGATCGTAGATGCCACTGATGAATGCGATAGTCCCGCCAGACACACCAGGCACCACATCCGCAGCGCCCATGGCCATGCCCTTGAGAAAAATGGCCAGAAAAGCCAGACCACGCTTGATCGGGTTACTCAAGAATTGATGGCTCCTGCCAACAAGGGAACAAAACGTACCGGTTCGACCTGCTGACGGATGAACTGTTCCCCGTCACGAATGATCAGGGTCAGGTATTGCTCACGCGCGCCGACCGGGATCACCATGCGACCTCCGTCGGCCAGTTGTGCCAGCAGCTCGGCCGGCACTTCGGCCGGTGCTGCGGTAACCATGATCGCGTCATAGGGTCCGTACTGAGGCCACCCCCAGTTGCCATCGGCATGCCGAAACACCACGTTACGAATATTGATGTCCTTGAGCACCGCCTTGGCCCGCTCCTGCAGTGGCAGGATGCGTTCAACGGTAAAGACCCGTTCGACCACCTGAGCCAGAATCGCGGTCTGATAACCCGAGCCGGTACCGACTTCCAGCACCTTGTCCAGCGGCCCGCCACCAAGCAACAGCTCGGTCATACGTGCGACTATGTAGGGTTGCGACAGGGTCTGATTGTGGCCAATTGGCAATGCGGTATCTTCATAAGCCCGGTGCGCCAGCGCCTCATCAACGAACAGATGCCTGGGGGTACGGCGAATCGCTTCGAGTACCTGTAAGTTGCGGATGCCTTCCTCGAACAGCCGCTCCAGCAAACGTTCGCGGGTACGCTGCGAGGTCATGCCAATGCCGTGTTTATAAAGATCTTCGCGCACGCTCATATACCCAGGTCGTTCAGCCAGTCACCGAGGTGGTCGAATACCTCGAAATGGGTCTTGTCGATCCGCAGTGGCGTTACCGACACGTAGCCCTGCATAACCGCATGGAAATCGGTGCCGTCGCCACCATCCTCGGCATCGCCGGCCACCGAAATCCAGTAGCCTTCCTTGCCGCGCGGGTCGACCCATTTGACCGGTTTGGCAGCCCGCGCCCGGTGCCCCAACCGGGTTAGCTGAATGCCTTTGATATGCTCCAGCGGCAGGTTGGGAATATTGATATTGAGCACCGTTCGCGGCGGCAATTCAAGCTGCTCGTGGGCCGTCACCAGTTGCCGGGCGATGGCCGCAGCCGCTGGAAGATTGTCCGGCTGACGCCCGACCAGGGAAAAGGCCATGGCTGGTCGCGCCAGGAAACGTCCTTCCAGCGCCGCCGCCACCGTGCCCGAATAAAGCACGTCATCTCCGAGATTGGCGCCCAGGTTGATACCCGCGACCACCATGTCGACGCTATCGTCGAACAACGCATTGAGCCCCAGGTGCACGCAATCGGTCGGCGTACCATTCAAACCGATAAAACCGTTGTCCAGGGTGAACGGACGCAAGGGCTTGTCCAGGCTCAGAGCGCTGCTGGCACCGCTGCGGTCTTCGGCCGGAGCCACTACCACGCAGTCGGCATAATCCTCGAGCGCGCCATGCAGCGCCTTGAGTCCCGGCGCCAGTACGCCATCGTCATTGGCAATCAGAATACGCATCAGATATCACTTTGCAGGCTGCCCTGCGAGTTGCTGGTCAACTCAACCAGCTCACGCAATACCGCTGTCGCGAAACAGCCGGTCGGCAGGGTGAATTCAAGTTCAAGACAATCCGCTGACGGATAATGCCACGTCAGGCCGCTGATGGGGAGGCGCAAAACACGTCGCTCCTGCTTCAGGCCCGCGGCCGCCAGCCAGGCGACCAACTCGGGCTCGGCTGCCGCCTGCGTCAATTCCAGGGCCAGGGTATCGGCACCGACCGCTGGCTCGCCCTGCCCCCACAAGGGACCAGTGGGATGCAGATCCAGCGCGGCCAGGCGCGGGTCATCCGCTACCAGCTCAGTGGCCGGGAAATGGCTGCGACTATCGGTAAAGGCCAACAGATCGCCGGGCAATACCTGATCCCAGCTTCCGGCCCCAACCCGCTCAGCCAACACCCGATTGAACAGCAGACTGCGGGCGCTCGACAGCAGCCGCGAGCGCGTACCGCGGGCCGGTGGCAAGACCGCGCGCTGAGCCCAACTGCGCGCCTGTTCGATATTGCCGCCCTGATGGCCAAAACGCTGGGGCCCGACATAGTTGGGCACACCGGCGACCGCCAGTTGCTGCAAACGCTGCTCCAGAGCTGCGTGATCGGCCTGCAGTTCATGCAGGCGAATGAGGAACCGGTTGGCGCTGTGAGCGCCACGCTGCAGCTTGCGTCGATGCCGGCCCTGAGCGCTGCAACGCAGCTCATCCGACCACAGCGCAGACAGATCCGGGTCAGCCTTGCCCGGTAGTTGCACACTGAACCACTGCCGGGTCAGGGCCTGGCGATCCTTGAGCCCGGCATAGCTGACATCACGCACAGCCACACCCGCCGCCCGCGCCAGTCGGCGGGCCACTTCTTCGGTATTGAGACCACGCTTTTCCAGCAGCAACCACAGATGCTCGCCCTCGCCGCTGAGCGGAATATCGAGCACTTCGGTTACCTGAAAGTCGTCCGGCGTAGCCTTGAGTCGCGCGCTACCACAAGGGGCACCCCAGGCCCGAGGGCCAAGTAGTTGCTCTTCGGTCATCGGGGCAACAACAGGGCCACAGCGTGAACGGCGATACCCTCCTCCCGTCCGGTGAACCCCAGCTTTTCGGTAGTAGTGGCCTTGACGTTGACCTGATCGAGCTCAACGCCCAGATCAGCAGCGATATGAGCACGCATGCTCTCGATGTGTGACGCCATCTTCGGCGACTGGGCAACGATGGTGGCATCGACGTTGCCGACCTGCCACCCCTTATCCTGCACCAGGCTCAGCGCATGGCGCAGCAGCACCCGGCTATCGGCACCCTTGAAACGGGGATCGGTATCAGGAAAGTGCCGACCGATATCGCCCAGCGCCGCAGCGCCGAGCAAGGCATCGGTCAGGGCATGCAACAATACGTCACCATCGGAGTGGGCAATCAGCCCATGGTGATGAGCAATCCGAACCCCACCCAGGGTAATGAAATCGCCATCCCCAAAGCGGTGAACATCGTAACCGTGACCTATGCGCATTGCTTACCCCGCCTGCAGAAAACCGGGGGGTGATGTTACCCTGTTTACCCTCCACAAGGTAGGAGCGGCCTTGCTCCTGCCCCCTTGTTTCGCGGCTGCCAGGCGCCCCTACTGAGGCTATTTACCGTGCGACCTAAGCATCAGTCAATGCACGGGCATGATGACGCAGATGGTCATCAATGAAGCTGGCAATGAAGTAGTAGCTGTGGTCATACCCCGGCTGGCGCCGTAGCGTCAGCGGATGCCCGGCCTTCGATGCCGCCTGGACCAGCGCCTCAGGCTTGAGCTGCTCAAGCAGGAAACTGTCGTCCTCGCCCTGATCGATCAACAGCGGCAACTGTTGTTCGGCAGTGGCAATCAGCTCACAGGCATCCCAGGCCTTCCAGGCCTCGCGATCAGCCCCCAGATAGTTACCCAGCGCCTTGTGCCCCCAGGGGCAGTTGCTCGGATTGCTGATCGGCGCAAAGGCCGAGACCGACAGGTAACGCCCGGGATTCTTAAGTGCACAGATCAATGCCCCGTGCCCGCCCATCGAATGACCACTGATCGCGCGTCGATCCGACACTGGGAAGTTGGCCTCGATCAGCGCCGGCAACTCGCTGACAACATAGTCGTACATGCGGTAATGCCGTGCCCAGGGCTGCTCGGTGGCATTGACATAGAACCCGGCGCCCAGGCCGAAATCGTAGGCGCCTTCCGGGTCGTCCGGCACGCCATCGCCTCGCGGGCTGGTATCCGGCGCCACGATCACCAGCCCCAGCTCGGCGGCCAGTCGCTGGGCTCCGGCCTTTTGCATGAAGTTTTCATCAGTACAGGTCAGCCCCGAGAGCCAATACAACACCGGCAGCGGCCCGCCCTGGTCGGCCTGCGGCGGCAGGTAAATGGCAAAGACCATATCGCAGCCCAGCACCTGCGAGCGGTGCCGGTACCGCTTGTGCCAGCCGCCAAAGCTTTTGTTGGCGGCAACCAGTTCCAGAGCCGTTGTCATGCCTGCTCCTTGAAATGAATCACCGTGCGAATGCTCTTGCCTTCGTGCATCAAATCAAAGGCCTCATTGATCCGCTCAAGCCCCATGGTATGGGTGATGAAGGTATCCAGCGGAATTTCGCCGGTCTGAGCCTTGGCCACATAGGACGGCAGTTCGGTCCGGCCCTTGACCCCACCGAAGGCGCTACCACGCCAGACCCGACCGGTAACCAACTGGAACGGACGGGTGCTGATCTCGGCCCCGGCTGGCGCCACGCCGATGATGGTCGACTCGCCCCAACCCTTGTGGCAGCACTCCAGCGCCGCACGCATCAACTGCACATTGCCGACACACTCGAAGCTGTAGTCCACGCCGCCATCAGTCATGTCGACGATGACTTCCTGAATTGGCTTCTCGTGCTCCTTGGGGTTGACGAAATCGGTGGCGCCCAGCTCCTCGGCAATGGCGAACTTGGACGGATTGATATCGACGGCAATGATCCGGCTGGCCCCTGCCATCTTGGCGCCAATGATCGCCGCCAGACCGATGCCACCCAGACCGAAAATGGCCACGGTAGCGCCAGCCTCAACCTTAGCGGTATTGAGTACCGCGCCGATCCCAGTGGTCACCCCACAGCCCAACAGGCAGACCTTTTCCAGCGGTGCTTCTTTGGGAATCACTGCCACCGACACTTCCGGCAATACGGTGTATTCAGAGAAAGTCGAACAGCCCATATAGTGGTAGACCGGCTCGCCGTTGTAGCTGAAACGGCTGGTACCGTCGGGCATCAGCCCCTTGCCCTGGGTGGTGCGCACCGAGCTGCACAGGTTGGTCTTGCCGGATTTGCAGAATTTGCACTCGCGGCATTCGGCGGTATACAGCGGAATCACGTGATCACCGACCTTGACCGAGGTCACGCCCTCGCCCACAGCCTCGACAATCCCACCGCCCTCGTGGCCGAGAATGCACGGGAACACCCCTTCGCTGTCCTGCCCCGACAGGGTGTAGGCATCGGTATGGCAGACGCCACTGGCAACGATACGCACCAGCACTTCACCAGCCTGGGGCGGCGCGACATCCACCTCAACGATCTTCAACGGTTCATTGGGGGCAAAGGCTACAGCGGCGCGAGACTTGATCATGGGGCTCTCCATGGAAGGTTGGTGTTTAATTGCACCAGTGTAGTAGAGCCATCAATTGTGGATAATCTCCCAATCAACAAAACATTATTGCTAGTCAGGGATAATCATGAACCAATGGGAAGGCATCGATGAGTTCGTTGCGGTCGCCGAACTGGGCCACTTCAGCGGCGCCGCCACACGTCTGGGCGTGTCCTCCTCACACGTCAGCCGCCAGGTAGCCCGGCTGGAAGATCGCCTGCAGACCCGCCTGTTCTACCGCAGCACCCGCCGAGTCAGTCTGACCGAAGCTGGCCAGACCTTCCTCCAGCACTGCCAGCGGCTGATCGATGCCCGCGACGAAGCCCTGCAGGCGATCACCGATCTGGGCGGCGAACCCAAAGGCCTGCTGCGCATGACCTGCGCGGTCGCCTACGGCGAAAGCTTCATCATGCCGCTGGTCAACGAGTTCATGCAGCAGCATCCGCAACTGCGGATCGAGATGACCCTGACCAATCAGACCCTGGACCTGCTGCACGGCAGTTACGACCTGGCAATCCGTCTGGGCCGGCTGCAGGACTCCAGCCTGATCGCCACCCGTCTGGCACCCCGACGCATGTATCTGTGCGCCGCACCCAGCTACCTGGCCCGCTATGGCGCCCCGCACAGCCTGTCGGAACTGCCGAGGCACAACTGCCTGATCGGCAGCAGCGATACCTGGACCTTCCAGCAGGATGGCCGCGAACTGCCGATCCGGGTACACGGCAACTGGCGCTGCAACAGCGGCCAGGCGGTATTGGATGCGGCGCTGCGCGGCTTCGGCCTATGCCAATTGCCGGATTACTATGTGCGCGAACACCTGCGCAGCGGCGCCCTGCGCGCCCTGCTCAACCAGCACCAGCCGCCACACACCGCGGTCTGGGCACTGTATCCCCAGCAGCGGCATCTGTCGCCCAAGGTCCGGCAACTGGTCGATCACCTCAAAGCCGGCCTGGCCCAGCGCGCGGAATACCAGCAAGACTGAAAACACTGCTTTGTGATGGTGCAACGCCAGTAGGCGCTGCACTAAAAGGCAGAGCGACCAGCCAGACCATCACCCCCGCCTCCCGGCAAGTGCCCGGTTTAGCCGCATCCGGCGACTTGGCACAGTTTTTTCATTCCTCCAGAGAAAGTTTAATTCCTGAAACTCACCAGCCCTGCTGGTCAACAACCCTCTGGGGAGCCAAAACCGATGGATGGATTATCTATAGAAGTCGCCTACGCGCTGGATACCTTCTACTTTCTGATGTGCGCCGCCCTGGTGATGTGGATGGCAGCCGGCTTCGCCATGCTCGAAGCCGGACTGGTCAGGGCCAAGAACACCGTTGAAATCCTCAACAAGAATGCCCTGCTGTACGGCATCGCCTGCACCGTCTACCTGCTGGTCGGCTACAACGTCATGTACCCGGACAGCCCGATCAGCTCGGTAATCCCCAATCTCGGCTTCCTGCTCGGTGAGGACAACAGTGCCGAGGCCGTGTTAGCCGGTGGTGATGACGCACCCTACTACTCGAACATGGCTGACTTCATCTTCCAGGCGGTGTTTGCCGCCGCGACCATGTCGATCGTCTCCGGCGCCGTGGCCGAACGTATGCGCCTGTGGCCGTTCCTGGTGTTTGCAGTATTCATGGTCGGCTTCATCTACCCGGTCGAAGGCTACTGGAAATGGGGTGGCGGCTTCCTCGACCAACTGGGCTTCCAGGATTTCGCCGGCTCGGTCGTGGTACACATGGCTGGTGCTGCCGCTGCTCTGGCTGCGGTGATTCTGGTTGGCCCGCGCAAAGGTCGCTACGGCAAGAACGGCGAAGTTTTCGCGATTCCCGGGGCCAACCTGCCACTGGCCACCCTCGGCATGTTCATCCTGTGGATGGGCTGGTTCGGCTTCAACGGCGGTTCGGAACTGAAGATCGCCAATGTCGAAGAGGCCAACGCAGTCGCCAAGATCTTCGTCAACACCAACGCCGCAGCCGCCGCCGGCATGGTCGTGGCCGCGCTGTTCTCCCGCGCCCTGTTCGGCAAGACTGACCTGACCATGACCATCAACGGTGCGCTGGCCGGCCTGGTCTCGATCACCGCCGAGCCGCTGGCGCCAAGTGCCGGCCTGGCGGTAATGATCGGGGCCGTGGGTGGCATCGTCGTGGTGCTATCGGTCCTGGCCCTGGACAAGTGCAAGCTGGATGACCCGGTAGGCGCCATCTCGGTTCACGGCACCGCCGGTATCTGGGGCATCTTCGCGGTGCTGCTGAGCAACGAAGACGCCACTTTCTTCGGTCAGTTGATCGGCACCGTGGTGACCTTCGCCTGGATGTTCGGCATGTCCTTCATCGTACTGTTGGCGATCAAGGCGGTGATGGGGCTGCGGGTCAGCGAAGAAGAGGAACTGGTCGGCATGGATCTGGAAGAGTGTGGCATGTCGGCCTATCCGGAGTTTGCCCCGGCCAGCCAGCCGATGGTCACCCCGCCCAAGGCACCGGGTGCCCACAGCGAGGAACCGCTCGCCAGCGACAACCCACTCACGGCCAAGTAACCGGCACACAGCAAAAAGGGGCCGCAACGGCCCCTTTTTGCATGCCCGCCTCAGACTCAGTTGTGCTGCTGGGCTCGCTGCTGCAGCTCAGGATCGGTTTGAATACGGGTGGCGATTTCGTTGTAACGCCCCACATCCAGGCCTTCATCCTGTACAGCTTCGACCATTTTCTCCTGGGCCTCCAGTTGCAGTGACTGGGCCTCTTCCTGGTTGTCTACCTGACCCAGGCGCTGGGAGAAATCATCGCGGATCTCGTTAACCTTGCTTTCAGCACTGACAAACTTCTGCAGATCGGCATCGCTAACCGGTGCGGCGGCCTGCTGCTCAGGCTGGCCATACTGCTGCCCGGCGGCCGGATCCTGGGCCTGGGCCATGGCCACAGGGGCGGCGATGGCGAATGAAGCAAAACCCATGGCGATAGTCAGTTTTTTCAAAGTAGTCATGCACTTCTCCTTTGTTGAAGTCACCCAACACATTCCAAGAGCCGTGCCAATTCACCAAAATCAACAACAAGACCATGATTTAAAAGGAAAAAACAATAAAAAATCGAAATTTTAAAACACGCTGGAGCTGGCGACTTTTCCAGCAATAATGTATACATTTTAAACATGAGCAAAAAATACCCGTTCAGATTCAACACAGTTACCCGCCCCGTAGGCCTGCGACGCTTGAGTAGTCTGCAACGTACCCTGCTGCTGTTTGTGGTTCTGCCTTTGCTGATCCTTACCGCCCTGGGCATCCGCTTTGGCCTGGGCCAGGCCAGCCAGTTTCAGGAGCAACGGCTGAAGAACGATCTGGAGCTGATCGGCCGGGCAATCAGCATTCCGGTCGGCGCCGCACTGGGCCAGGATGATCGCCAGGCCATCGAACTGGCCCTGGGTTCAGTGTTTGTGCTTGGCGAGGTCTATGGCGCCTCGGTGTTCGATGTCAACGGTACCCGCATCGCCTCGGCCGGCATTACCGAAAGCGACCTCAGCCGCACCACCATTCCCGAACGGATCGTCGCCACCGGGGAAAAGCAGGAAGCCTATAGTCGGGTGGCCGGGCGCGAGCTGTTCTCACACTTTCTACCTCTGTTTGACAACGCCGGGCAGATCAAGGGCCTGATTCAGATCACCCGCCGTGCCAGCGATTTCAGCCGGGCGCTGGACCAGTTGAAGATCATCGCCTGGCTGCTCTGGGGGCTGCTCGGGCTGAGCATCCTTGGCGCCGTGCTACTGGGTCATTACGGCGGTATTGGCCGGCATGTCGACAAGCTGCTGGCCCATATGCAACGCGTCGCCCAGGGCGATCATTCACACCGGGCCGCGCTGGAGGGTCCAAGCGAGGTCGCCACACTGGCCGCCGGCCTGAACCAGATGCTCGACAGCATCGAACGCACCCAGCGTGAGCTTGATGAACACAGGACCGCCGAAACCCAACTGTTGGCCCGGCTCAAAGACAACGAAAAAATGGCCGCCATTGGCGGCATGGCCCGGGGCATCGCACATGAACTGGGCGCGCCACTGAGCGTGATTGACGGCCGTGCCAGACGTCTGCAACGCAGCGCTGAACTGGATGAGCAGCAACAACGCCAGCTCGACGGCATCCGCTCTCAGGTAGCCCGCCTGACCCATACCGTGCGCCAACTCTTGGACTACTGCCGGCCCATGGCACCGCAACCGCGCAGCCTGGAACCGGCCCAACTGATCGAAACCGTGACCGAAGCCATGCGTCCGGAACTGGAAGCCAGCGGCAAACAGCTCCAGACCGAGATTCCCACCGGGCTGCCGACTCTGACCGGCGATGCCGGACGCCTGGAACTGGCCTTGCTCAACCTGTTGCGCAACGCCCTGCAAGCAGCCCACCAAAGCATTCAGCTCAGCCTCAAGACTGAAGGCGAACACCTGCTGATCCTGATCCGTGATGACGGCCCGGGGCTACCGCCCACAATAACGGTCGAGCAACTGCTGGAACCCTTCTTTACCACCAAATCTCCTGGCGAGGGCACTGGCCTGGGTCTGGCCATCGTCCAATCGGTTGCCGAAGAACACGGCGGCCAGCTGGAACTGAGCAACGCGCCCCAGGGCGGCTGCCTGGTTCGCCTGAGCCTTGCACTGAATCCGGAGAACTCCCATGCCCCAACCTGAACGCATTCTGCTGGTGGAAGATGACAGCGGCCTGCGTGAGCTGCTGCAGGAAGAACTCGAGGCCGAGGGCTATCAGGTCAGCGCCTGCGCCGATGCCGAACAGGGCGCACGGCTTCTGGCCGAGATGCAGCCAGACCTGCTGGTCAGTGATCTGCGCCTGCCCGGCACCGACGGTCTGACCCTGCTGCAACCCAGCCATCAGCTCAGTCGCCCACCGGCAGTATTGATCATCACCGCTTTCGGCTCAGTACAACAGGCGGTTCAGGCGCTCAAGGCAGGAGCCGATGACTTTCTCACCAAACCGCTGGAAATGGATCATTTCCTCCTGACTGTCAGTCGACTGCTGGAAAACCGCCGACTGCGCACCGAAGTCCAGCGTTACCGCTCGATGCTCGCAGTCGAGCAGTTCAACGGCATCGTCGGTCAGAGTCCAGCCATGCAGCAACTGTTTCACCAGATCCGCCAGATTGCCCCGGCCGACGGCCCGGTACTGATCCAGGGCGAAAGCGGCACCGGCAAGGAACTGGTAGCCCGCGCCCTGCACGACCTCAGCGCGCGCAAGGACAAGCCCTACCTTACGGTCAACTGCGGCGGCATACCTGGCGAGCTGATGGAAAGCGAATTCTTCGGCCACGCCGCCGGAGCCTTCACCGGCGCCCGGCAGCAACGCGCCGGGCTGTTCCAGCAGGCCAACGGCGGCAGCCTGCTGCTCGACGAACTCGGTGAAATGCCGCTGGCACTACAGGCCAAGTTGCTCCGGGCCCTGCAAGACGGCCGCGTCCGCCCGGTCGGCAGCGATCATGAAATTCAGGTCGACGTGCGGGTCATTGCCGCCACCAACCGCAATCTGAGTGACGCAGTTGCCGCCGGCGAGTTCCGCGAGGATCTGTTCTACCGGCTGGAAACCTTCACCCTCCAAGTGCCCCCGCTACGCGCCAGGGGCGATGATATCCAGCGCCTGGCCGAGCTGTTTCTGACCCGCTTCAACACCCGGCGCCAGCGACGTATTCGCGGGTTTACCGATGAAGCGCTGGCGTTGCTGCTCAGTTATAACTACCCCGGCAATGTCCGCGAACTGGAAAACGCCGTCGAGCGGGCCGCCACTTTCTGCAGCGGTCCCTACATAGACGCCGCCGACCTGCCCCAGCGCATCCGTGACAACAGTGCTGAACAGGAAACGTCCAGCTCCAGTCAAGGCTCGGCCTTCAACCTCCCACTCAACCAGGACCCGAGCGGCCTGCCCGACCTGGAAAGCGTCCAGCGCCAGTACATCCACCAGGTACTAAAAGCCACCGGCGGCAACAAGCGCAAGGCCGCCGAGATTCTCGGCATCACTCGTCGCACGCTGTATCGCTGGCTGGAATGACTGACGATTCCGCTGCTGATTGACAGTGTCGCCAGCGGAGCCTGGCGGCTAGTCTGGCGGCACCTTGTACAGGAGCACCGCCATGGCTTTCGTCAAACCCTTCTTCGATGTCGGGCTGTTCAGCAACCGTGCAGAACAGCAGCAACAGTTCTGGACCGAACAGGTCGGCCTGAGTCTGGACCACACCCTCAAGCTCGGTGGCGGCGTACTGCAACACCGCTACCAGGCCGACGCCGCCGTCATGAAAGTGAATGTCGCGCGGGATCCTCTGCCACCTGGCGGCGACGGCCCGCTGCAACAGGTGCTGGTCGCCTGCTCCGACTGCACTTCAGTCGAATCGCTGCGCGACCCTGACGGCAATCGTATAACCCGGGTGCCACCAGGCCACAGAGGCATTCAGGGTCTGGCCGTGGAGCTGCAGGTAGCCGATGTGGCTGCCAGCAGTGCCTATTACCAACAAGTGCTGGGGCTGACGCTGCAAGCGCCTGGGGTTCTCACTTGCGGCCAGGGCCTGGTGTTTCTGCAACAGGGTCAGCCCGCCAACCCGTCCGCCCCAACGCCCCTGGCGGCCTCCGGCTTGCGCTACCTGACCCTGCAAGTGCCCGACTGTGACGCCGCCTATGCCCAGGCAATCGCCGCCGGAGCCACCTCTGGCCGTGCGCCGGTGACGCTCGGCAGTACCGCACGGATTGCCTTCGTCATAGACCCCGACGGCCTCTGGATCGAACTGTCCGAGCGCGCCTCCTTGACTGGCAAGGCGGTCTGAAAGGCTCCAGCCCCGGCGCACCTACGCACTCATTTACAGATTCTTTACCGAGCTCCAGCTCCCAGTTGACACTGGGGGCTTTACACTTGGCCCATGATCACTCTCTGGACCAAGCAATGAGCGCCGCAAAACCCAATCGTAAACGTCGCACCTCCTGGATCATCGCTATCGTCGTGACCGCTATCGGCCTGTCTGGCTGGTACTGGATCAGCAATGGTCAGGGTAACCCCGAGTACACCGTTGTCAGCGTCACGCGCGGTGATATCGAAGATAGCATCACTGCCCTCGGTACTCTGGAGCCACTCAATTATGTCGACGTGGGTACCCAGGTTTCCGGCCAGCTCAAGGTTCTGCATGTCGAACTCGGTGATCAGGTCGAGCAAGGGCAACTGCTGGCCGAGATCGATCCAACCGTGTACCTGGCCCGGGTAGAAGCCAGCACCGCGCAACTGGCCAACCAGCAGGCCCAGCTCAAGGACCGCGAAGCCCAGCACGATCTGGCACGACTGCAGGCTGAACGGCAACGCAACCTGTTCCGTGAAGACGCCACCAGCCGCGAAGCACTCGAGACCGCCGAAGCCAGCCTACGCTCAGCCGCTGCCCAGATCGACGTGCTCAAGGCCCAGATCCGCCAGACCGAATCAAGCCTCAAGGCCGACCAGGCCGATCTGGGCTATACCCGGATCTACGCCCCGATGACCGGCACCGTAGTCCAGCAACTGGCCAACCAGGGCCAGACCCTGAACGCCAACCAGACCGCACCAGTGGTGGTACAGATCGCTGACCTGTCGACCATGACCGTGCGCACCCAGGTATCCGAGGCCGACATCAGCCAGCTCCGCGTCGGCATGCCGGCCTACTTCTCCACTCTCGGCCAGCCGACCCGACGCTGGGAAGGCGAGCTGCGCCAAATCCTGCCGACCCCGGAAGTGATCAACAACGTAGTGCTGTTCAACGCCCTGTTCGATGTGCCCAATCCTGGCGGCGACCTGCTGCCGCAAATGAGCGCCCAGGTGTTCTTCGTCCGCGCTGCGGCTGACAATGTATTGACCGTGCCGGTGTCCGCCCTGCGTCAAGTCAGCCACGCGGAACGTGGCCGTCAGGCCGACGGCGCGGACCAGAGTGAACAAGCCAGTCGCGGCCGCCCCTATGAAGTACAGGTACTGGACGCCCAGGATCGTCCGCAGGACCGCATGGTACGTATCGGCGTGCGCACTCGCGTGCTGGCCGAGGTTATCGACGGCCTGGAAGAAGGCGACCGGGTGGTAACCGGCAACCTGCGCACCAGTGCTCAAAGCAGCCAGCCGCAGGGCGGCCCGCCGCGCAGGTTCATGTAATCATGAGTACCCCACTGATCCGCCTCGAAGGCATCGGCAGAACCTACCGCAATGGCGAGCTGGCCACGACGGTGCTGCGCGACGTCAACCTGGATATCCAACAGGGCGAATTCGTCGCCATCATGGGTACCTCCGGCTCCGGCAAATCGACCCTGATGAATTTGCTCGGCTGCCTGGACCAGCCCAGCACCGGACGCTACCTGTTCAATGGCGAGGACATTGCCCAGTTCGGCAGCGACGAGTTGGCCAGGCTGCGGCGCAAGACCTTTGGCTTCATCTTTCAGAGCTATCACCTGATCCCCTCGGCCACCGCCACCGAGAACGTCGAGGTACCGGCCATCTACGCCGGCCTGCCGCGTGAACAACGGCACCAGCGGGCCCAGGAACTGCTTACCGAACTGGGCCTGGGCGAACGCCTGAACAATCGGCCCAGCCAGCTTTCCGGTGGTCAGCAGCAACGGGTATCGATCGCCCGGGCGCTGATGAACGACGCCCAGGTGATCCTGGCCGACGAGCCCACCGGCGCACTCGACAGCCAGAGCGGCCGCGATGTACTGGCCCTGCTCAAACAACTGCACCAACGCGGCAAAACCGTCATCGTGATCACCCATGACCGCGACGTGGCCAGCCATGCCGACCGGCTGATCGAAATCCGCGACGGCCAGATCATTCATGACAGCGGCAACCCAGCGCCGGAGCAGCCGGCCCCAGCCACACCGGTAGCCGACGAAGATCACCCCGCCAGCGCCGCCCTGGCCGATACCGGCGAGGCCGTGCGCATGGCCCTGCGGGCACTCAAGGCCAACCTGTTCCGCACCGTACTGACCCTGCTTGGTATCGTCATCGGCGTAGCCTCGGTGGTGGTGATGCTGGCGGTCGGCAACGGTGCCCGCCAGGAAGTGCTGGACCGCATCAGCTCGATGGGCACCAACCTGCTGCTGGTACGCCCCGGTGCGCCCAACACCCGGCGCTCGCAGGACGGCTCCACCAACACCCTGACCGTGCAGGATGCCGAACAGGCCGCCCTGGTCGACAACGTGGTCGCCGCCGTGCCGGAAATGAATGGGCGGGTCACAGTGCGCAGCGGCAACACCGACTACCAGACCCAGGTCACCGCCACCAGCGCCGACCTGCCCATCGCCCGCGACTGGCCGGTGGCCTCGGGCGTGTTCATCAACGACGAGGACGACCAGCGCTATGCTGCCGTCGCCGTGCTCGGACGTACCGTGGCCACCAATTTGTTCGGCAATGCCGACCCGATTGGTGAATACGTGCTGATGAACAATGTCCCGTTCCAGGTCATAGGGATCATGAGTGAAAAAGGTGCCGCCCCTTGGGGGGCCGATCAGGACGACGTGGTCTTCGTCCCGCTCAACACCGGTAGCCTGCGCCTGATCGGCCAGCGCTACCTGAACTCAATCACCATCATGATCGACGATCTGCGCCAGGCAGATGCCACCCAGGAAGCGGTGTTCCAGGCCATCCTGCAGTCGCATGCCGGGGTCGAAGACTTCCAGATCCGCAACATGGCCTCACTGCTGGAAAACGTCGCCCAAACCCAGAACACCTTCACCGTGTTGCTCGGCTCGATCGCCGCCATTTCCCTGCTGGTAGGCGGCATTGGAGTAATGAACATCATGCTGGTCAACGTCACCGAACGCACCCGCGAGACCGGCATCCGGGTCGCCACCGGTGCCCGTACCAGCAACATCCTCCAACAGTTCATCGTCGAGGCAGTTGTGGTCTCGGCCATTGGCGGCGCCCTGGGCGTGATCGGCGGCCTGGCCTTTGCCGGCGGCCTGCAGTTCTTCGGCACCGCCATCCAGTTCACAACCGGCCCGGTACTGCTGGCCTTCGGCTGCGCTTTCGCTACCGGCCTGATCTTTGGCTACATGCCCGCCCACAAGGCGGCGCACCTTGACCCTGTGGTGGCTCTCAGTGCGGATTAAACCGACCCTTATTAAACCGGCTCTGATCTCTGCAATCTTGGCCCTCAGCGGCTGCGCCATCAACGCACCGCTGCCAGACGCTCAGATTGCTGCGCCGACCCAGTGGAGCCAGCCAGCTGATCAGTCAAGCTGGCCGACCAGCGCCACCTGGGACAGCTACGGCTCCGCCGAACTCCAGGCGCTGCTGCAACGTGCCCGCACCAACAACCTGGATCTGGCCAGCGCTGCCAGCCGCCTGGTGCAGGCCGATGCCCAATTGCGTCAGACCGGCGCCAGCCTGCTACCGCAGGCCAGCAGTGGCCTGGGCACCACCCGCAGTGACAGCAGTCGCACCGATGCCAATGGCGACAGCAGCCGCACCAGCTACAGCGCCAACCTGAATGTCAGCTATGAAGTCGACTTCTGGGGCCGCAACCGCAATCTGGTGGAGTCGGCCCGGGCCAGCCTGGACGCCAGCCGCTTCGACTACTCGACCCTGATGCTCAGCATCGAGGCCAGCGTCGCCAACACCTGGTTCCAGCAGTTGGAAACCGAACGCCGCCTGCTGCTGGCGCGCGAGAATCTGGCCGCCGCCGAGCGGGTACTGGAACTGGTCGAAGCACGTTACCGCTACGGCGCTGCCGACAGTCTGGAACTCAGTCAGCAGCGCACCCTGGTCACCCAGCAGCGGGCCAGCCTGCCAAGCCTGGAGCAGCAACAACTGGCCCTGCGCAACGCCATGGCCCTGCTGCTCGGCGAAGCACCGGACGCCGACCTGCCGATTCCCGGCGATCTGCAAAGCCTCCAGTTCCCGGCTATCGAAGCCGGCTTGCCGGCCGAACTGTTACAGCGTCGCCCGGACATTCGCGCCAGCGAAAGCCGGCTGGTCGCCGCCAATGCCGACCTTGGCGCCGCCCGCGCAGCCTTGTACCCCAGCATTCAGTTGACCGGCCAGTACGGCGCCCAAAGCCTGGCGCTCTCGACCCTGGTCAACAACCCAGTCACCAGTTGGTCACTGGCCGCCGGCCTGACCCAACCGATTTTCCAGGGCGGACGCCTGCGTGCCCAGGTAACCCAGGCCGAAGCCCGGCAGGAAGAGCTGCTGATCGACTATCAACGCAGCATACTGAGTGCCTTTGGCGAGGTGGACACCGCCCTTGGCGCCCTGCGTCAGGCTCAGGTGCGTCACGACTATCTGGCCCAGGCCACCGAAGAAGCCGAACTGGCCTTCCGCCTGGCCGAAACCCGTTACCGCGCCGGCGCCATCACCCTGCAAACCCTGCTCGACACCCAGCGCACCCTGTTCCAGAGCCAGGACAGCCTGACCCAGCAACGCTCAGCCTGGCTGCAGGCCAGCGTTGACCTGTTCCGGGTACTGGGTGGCGGCTGGGCCGAAACCAGCGACAGTTGAGCGGCCGCGCAACTGCTTCCACTTACCCTTGATGATATCGCTGTTCATGTTGCCTCCTGGTCGACTGAACCGGGCCGGGAGTCTCCCGGCCCACGGTGTCATGACTTATTCGGCTACTTGCAGAGCGTCAGCGGAAACGTCCTGGACACCCTCGATGTTCCGGGCAGTGCTGATGGCCAGATCACGCTCGGCCTCGGTGGCCACCACACCCGACAGCGTCACCACGCCCTGCTTGGTCTCAACCCCGATCTCCATCGCGCTCAAAGCCGATTCGGCAACGAAGCTGGACTTGACCTTACCGGTGATCCAGGTATCCGAAACACTCTGCTGAGCAGAGTCCATGGCATCAGCAGCCCTGTCGCGGGTAGTGTATTCATCGGCATGTACGCTGGCGGACATGGCAAGACCCAGCGCAGCGGCAGTCAGGGTGGCAATGGCAAAACCTTTGGTAGACGTTTTCATGGATTCAACTCCTGTTGCTTTCCAGTCAACTCTGCAACTCAAAACAAGCTGCAGGCTCACAGGGACTGTCGCAAGCCCTGTGCCAACTCGACAAACAACACAAAATCCATATTTTTCAATTATTTAAAGAACACACAAAACTATATGAATCGTGCAATTCACCGAATCGGCTCGCCTCCGGCCGTGCAAATTGCATGACCCGGCCACGGACTCCAGCTAGCCGCAGCCGAACGACGGCGGTAAGCTACCCATCCCGAGAGTACACGGGCAGCTCCCCGGCGAGCAGCGCTTATCAACCGGCTCTCAACCTGTTTTCAGCCAAGGGAGAACACCGTGTCAGCCATCCTGCACATCGCCACCCTGTGCAATCGCCAGTTCCAACTGCATCCGGCTTCACTGCGTCAGGTAATCGTGCATCTGGATGGCCTCGACGCCCTGTGCAAAACCCTTGGCGTCACCCCGATCAGCCACTTCATCGACCTCACTGCAGTGGAATTCGAAGAAGCGGCAGCCCTGACTGGCGACACCAATACCTCCAGCAGCCCCGATCCGGAAACCGGGCTGGCCTATGGCATCGAAGACATGGAATGGCTGCCGATCAGTACCGGCATGATCAGCTTTGAAGCCCTGATCAGCCATTTGCAGCGCAACCGCCCGAAAGAACTGAACGGCGCACCGTTAATGCAACTGGTGGAAGAACTGCAACGCTGCGAAACAACCCTGGCACCGCTGGAGATCGAAGGCGGGCAATTCAATTTGAGCGCCTGCACCTCGGCGTAGAGTTTGATAACTGGCGCAAATGAGTGCTGGCAATTTGACGTCAATCAGATGATGAACTAGCGTCAAGGAGGGTAACTGACCCATCAGTCATAACGATAATGAATGCGCTCATCGGAGGAGCCATAGCCATGCTCTTCGCACGCTCGCAACACCACCAGCAGTTGGCGGCACAACAGTCACAGATCGAGCAGTTGACGCTCGAACTGCGAGCCATCCGCAGCAACGTCGCGGTCATCGAGTTCACTCCCGACGGCCAGGTACTCAACGCCAACGCTCTGTTTTTGCAGGCCAGCGGTTATCCGCTGGAACTGATAATCGGTCAGCATCACCGCATGTTCTGTGAGCCGGACACCATCAAAGACCCGGCCTACGCCAGCTTCTGGCAGCAACTGGCCAGCGGCCAGAGTCAGCACGGCACCTTTCTGCGGCGGCGCAAGGACGGCTCCACCCTGTGGCTTGAAGCCTCGTACTTTCCGGTGACTGACGATAGCGGCAAGGTAATCCGGGTGATGAAGATCGCCAAGGACGTTACTGCCAACCAGCAGGCACTACGCGCCAAGAACGCCCTGTTCACCGCCCTCGACCGCTCACTGGCGGTGATCGAGTTCACCCCGGACGGGCACATCCTGCACGCCAATAACAACTTCCTGGCCACCACTGGCTACACCCTGGAACAGATCGTCGGCAAACATCACCGGCTGTTCTGTCATGACAGCTTTTACCGCGACAATCCCCGCTTCTGGGAGTCGCTAGCTGCCGGACAATTTTCGTCCGGACGCTACGAACGACGCCACGCCGCAGGTCATACCATCTGGCTGGAAGCCACCTACAACCCGATCCTCGATGACAGCGGCAAGGTGCAAAAGGTAATCAAGTTCGCCGCCAACATCACCGAGCGCGTCAACCGCGCCTTGCGGGCCGGCGAAGTAGCTGCCTCAACCTCTGAAGAAGCCTCGCGCATTACCGTGCAGGCCAAGCAGGCACTGGAGCAGGCAGTTGCCGCCTCAGACCGTATCAGTCTGCAAGTCGAGCAGGCCAATGCCATCAGCCAGCGCCTGCAGGCCCAATCTGACAACATCAACGAGATTGTCACCACCATTCGCAGCATCGCCGACCAGACCAATTTGCTGGCCCTCAACGCCGCCATCGAAGCCGCCCGCGCCGGCGAGTCCGGACGTGGTTTTGCCGTGGTCGCCGATGAAGTCAGAACCCTGGCCGGGCGCACCAGCAAGGCCACCAGCGAAATCGCCAGCGTGGTCAGCGCCAATGCCGAGCTGATTGCTCAGGTCAGTCAACAGATGGGCCAGATCAGCGACTCATCGCACCAGGGGCATGAACTGGTGGCCTCGGTGAACGCCGGCATCGCCGAGGTCGAACAAGGCGTGCAACACCTGGCCGAAACCATCCACCAGATCGTTTCCTGACAGCACTGGCAGGTGCTGTCGGCTGCTGGCGAGCCCACAGCACCCCAGACTGATTTCATAAATCAGCCTCGTAGCGCGCCAGCATCTGCGCCTGAGTTTCCGGTTCGGCGGTATCGCCAGTCTGATCCTTGATCATTTGTCCCATGCTTGGCAGCACCTCGCGCGGCTGGCGGCTTGACTCAGCCCACAGGCCAGAGCGCATCAACGCCTTGGCGCAGTGCAGATAAGCTTCGCGCACTTCAACCCTGATCACTAGCCGTGGCGCACGCTTGTCGTCGGCAAAACGAGCGCACAATGCTGGCTCGGCCAATAAGCGCGCAATTCCGTTGACCCGAAGGGTTTCATCAATACCAGGGATCATGAACAGTAACCCGACCTCAGGCCGGGCAATCAGGTTTTCCAGAGAGTCCAATCGATTGTTGCCGGGTGAATCAGGAATCAGCAGGTGACACTCATCTTCCACCTGCACAAACCCCGGAGCCCCACCACGCGGCGAGGCATCCAGTCCAGAACTGTTGCCCGACGCCAGTACCACGAACGGTGACAGGGCAATAAAACGCTGACAGTGCTCATCCAGTTTCACCAACTGCTTTTTCAGCGCCCGCTCCTTGGCCGGCGGGTACAACGCGCGCAACGCCTCAACTGACTCAATCAACATGCCCCACTCCCTGGCAAAAAAACGAAAGCGACACTTTACCGCTCGCAGCGCAACCGGCAAGCCCCGCCCTCTGATCACAGAGCAAGAACCACAATCTCATAGCGCAGCATGCGCATTACCCCTCAAAAATGGCAGAAACAACACTTATCACTAGACCGACCGGTCTACATACTAATCCCATGAAAACCCATGACACCAAACAGCGTCTGATTCTTGCCATGGTCGATGCGCTTCAGCGCAAGGGCCTGCACGGGGTTGGTCTGAACGAATTGCTTGAGCGTGCAGAGGCGCCCAAGGGTAGCCTTTATCACCACTTTCCCGGCGGCAAGACCGAGCTGGCGGTGGCGGCCATTGAGCATATCAGCCGCAAGATCGACGTTTTCTTTGTGCAGTTGTTCAACGAGCAGCCCGACCCGTTGCAAGCCATGGAGCGCTGGCTGGAGAGCATGCTTGAACAACTGGAACACAGCCGCTTCGAGCGCGGCTGCCCGCTGGCGACCATTGCCCTGGAAAGCACCCCGGACGATGTCGAAATTCGCGCCGCCCTGGCCCAGACCTTTGCCAGCCTGCGCACAGCCCTGGCCAAGCAACTGCACGGTTTGGGCTTTGCTGCAGAGCAGGCCGACAGTTTCGCCAGCCTGTATATCGCCCTGTACGAGGGCGGCCTGCTGCAGGCCCGTGTCGCCGGCAGCGGCGAACCGCTGAAACAGGCCGGTCAGGCCCTGTTTCGGCTCATCCATCATTACCCGCGAGATACCAGTCATGACCACAGAACTGCCGCAGATCAGGCGTGAAGACTTCCGCCTGCTGGCTACCGACGGCTACCCGCTGGCCGCCAGCATCTACCATGCCGAGCAACCCAAGGCCCACTTGCTGGTTGGCGCGGCGACCGGCGCTCCGCGCGGCTTCTATCGACGCTTTGCCGAATACGCCGCGCAGCAGGGCTTCTCTACCCTGACCCTGGACTATCGCGGCATAGGCGAATCCAAGCCCGACAACCTGCGCGGCTTCGACATGCACTATCTGGACTGGGCGACCAAGGATCTGGCCGCCGCGCTGGACTACCTGCACCGCCCCGAACTGCCGCTGTTCATGGTCGGCCACTCGTTCGGTGGCCATGCCTTTGGCCTGCTGCCCGGCCATGAACGGGTCAGCGGCCTCTACACCTTCGGCACCGGTGCCGGCTGGCACGGCTGGATGCCAGGCGTCGAACGTTATCGGGTGGCGTTCATGTGGAAAGTCGTAGCCCCGCTGATCGTCGCCAGCAAGGGCTATCTGGCCTGGGCCCGGCTGGGCATGGGTGAAGACCTGCCCAAGGGCGTCTACACCTGGTGGAAACGCTGGTGCAGCTTCCCACGCTACTTCTTCGAAGATCCCAGCATGGCCGGCATTGATGAGCAGTTCGCCCAGGTACGCACGCCGATCATTGCCGCCAACAGCCTGGACGACCTCTGGGCCCAACCGGCCTCGCGTGAGGCCTTCATGGCCGGCTACCGCAACGCCCCCTACCAGGCCCGCGATATCGACTCACAGGCCGAAGGTCTGGGTGCGATTGGCCACATGGGCTACTTCCGCGGCAACGCCCAGCCACTCTGGGACGAAGCATTGAACTGGTTCCAACAACTACAGGGTCAGGCCCAAACGGCCTAACAGGAGACACAATGAATCCGAAAAACATGACCGGCCTGGAAATCATGCAGGCCTTCGCCCAGGGGCTGTTTCCCCGCCCCGGCATATCCAGCACCATGCCAATGGATATGCAGCATGTGGAAGCCAACCGCGTAGTTTTTGCCGTCACCGCTGACGAGCGCCACACCAACCCGCTCGGCGGTGTCCATGGAGGCTTTGCCGCTACCGTGCTGGACTCGGTCACCGGTTGCGCCATTCATACCGCGCTGGCTGCGGGTGAAAGCTATGGCACCATCGAACTGAACGTGAAGATGTGCAAGCCCGTCCCCTTCAACAAAACCCTGACAGCCGAAGGCAAGGTCATCAACATCACCTCACGCCTGGCCATCTCTGAAGGCAGCATCCGTGATGAAAACGGCACCCTCTACGCACATGCTACTGCCACCTGCATGATCCTGCGCTAAGACCAAGGGATACCCAGAACGCCTCAAGAGGCGCGCCGCAACGTGGCAATCCAGACTTTTACCAAGCGACTGGATTGCCACAGGCCAAGGCCTTCGCAATGACCGCAACGGCAGCGACTTCACCCAAACTGCGGTGCGCGTTTGCCCTTGAACGCGGCAATGCCCTCGGCCGCCTCTGCCCCGCCCAGCGCCTGCGCCATCAACTGCTTCTCACGCTCCAGCTGACGCTCGAACAACTCACGCCCCGGCCCGTCCAGCAGTTCCAGAATCGCCGCCTGCGACTCACGCGGCCCGGCGGCCAACTCCTGCGCCAGCTCCAACGCCACATCCAATGCCGCACCCTGCTCCACCACCCGGTTAACCACACCAGCCGCCGCAAAGCGCTCCACCGGCAAACGGCCGCCAAACAGGGCAATCTCCGCCGCCAACTGATGCGGCAAGGTCAGGGCCAGAAAGGCCGAGCCGCCACCATCGGGCACCAGCCCGGCCTTCACATAGGCCATGGAAATGTAACTGCCCTGCGCCGCCACAATCAGGTCGGCGGCAAACGCCAGTGACGCCCCGGCCCCGGCTGCGCCACCTTCGATTGCGGCAATCACCGGTTTGGGGAAGAATTTCAGCTTGCGCACCAGGCTATGCAGCCGCTCAATCAGCGCGGCGCGCTCCTGCGTCGGCAGCGCCGCACGGGTCGCCAATGAGTCCAGATCACCGCCGGAACAGAAGAAATTCCCCGCCCCGGTCAGCACCACATTGGCAATCGCCGGATCAGCCAGCGCCGCGTCCAGATACGCTTCCATCTGCACATACATCGCGGTTTCCAGCGCATTGCGCTTGTCCAGGCGATTGAGGGTGAGCACGCAGGTCGGGCCATGGTTGTGGGCCAGCACGCTGGCGTTGGCAGCAGGTTGGGTCATTATCGATTCCTCAGCTATCTGTCTGCGCAGTGTGTGCGCCGCTGGCCCAGGTGTCCATGCATCGTGCCGCGACAGAAAGCCCGTGAATGACCGGTCAGAAGCATTCCTTGGCCGTCATGCCCGGCGATCAGGCATACTGCCGCACTCATTCCCGCACCGAGACCGTCATGAAACGCTTCGTCCTGCTCGATACCACGCCCATCCCCAACAACGGCGGCGCCTTGTCCCTGTTTGAGTACGGCGAAGACTTCGTCATCAAGCTCGAAGGTGGCAAGGGCGGGCAACTGATGAATACGCGCATGCACGGCTCCGAAGACGCTCTGGCTGAAATCCCCTGCAAGCAAGTCGCCGCCAGACCCGCCGCTCGGGTGCTGATCGGCGGGCTGGGCATGGGTTTCACCCTGGCCTCCGCACTCAAACACCTGGGCCCGGATGCCGAGGCGCAGGTCGCCGAACTGGTGCCCGGCGTCATCGAATGGAACCGTGGCCCACTGGGCGCCAAAGCCGGCAACCCATTGAACGATCCGCGCACCACAGTGCTCAATGCTGACGTGGCCCAGGTACTGCAAGCCGAGCCCAAGGGCTACGACGCAATCATGCTGGATGTCGACAACGGCCCCGAAGGCCTGACCCATAGCGCCAACACCTGGCTCTACTCGCTCGACGGCCTGCACACCTGTGCCCGCGCCTTGCGCCCCCAGGGCCTGCTGGCCGTGTGGTCTGCCAGCGCCGACCGGCAATTCTCCCAACGCCTGAACCAGGCCGGCTTCAAGGCCGAGGAAGTACAGGTCTACGCCCACGGCAACCGCGGCCCCCGCCACACCATCTGGATCTGCCAACTGAAATCCGCCGCAGGCAAAGCCTGAGCGCTAGACTGAATACAGAACCCATCACGCGAGAGTGACCATGAGCAAGCACAGCAGCGCCGACAGCCGCGAACAGGGCTACCGGGAAAAAGCCCTGAGAATGTACCCCTGGGTATGCGGCCGCTGCGCGCGTGAATTCAGCGGCAAACGCGTCAGCGAACTCACCGTGCACCACCGCGACCACAATCACGACAACAACCCCGAAGACGGCTCCAACTGGGAGCTGCTTTGCCTGTACTGCCACGATAACGAACACGCCCGCTATACCGACCAGCAGTACTTCAGCGAATCCTCGACAGCCACCCCCAAAACCCAGAAAGCCACGCACAAAGGGTTGGCGGGGTTGGGGGCGTTGCTGGGTAAGACGGAAGACAAAGAGGACTGAAACGCCCCTTCCCGGTCATTGCGACGGTCGTCGGCTAGGTGGCTGTCCTGCGGTCACTGCGACAGTCGTCAGGCAGGTTGCCGCCCCTACCGTCATTGCGAAGACCGTCAGGTCTGAAGCAATCCATACGCGCTATTTCCACCCACCGTGCCCGGCTGCCACACCGACTGGATTGCCACGCCGCTGCGCGCCTCGCAATGACGGCTAGGTGGCTATCCTGCTGTCACTGCGACAGCCGTCAGGCAGGTTGCCTCCCCCGCCGTCATTGCGAAGACCGCAAGGNGGTTGCCTCCCCCGCCGTCATTGCGAAGACCGCAAGGTCTGAAGCAATCCATGCAGCTAGACCTTACCGGAACCAGAATCGCCGCTGGCCGGCTGCAGCGTCAGAATGTGATCGGTAAACACCCAGTCCACCCCACGACTGACCTCGCGGTTGAGCACAAACCTATTCTCGACCAACCCGGTGCCGATCTGCCGGCCCTGTTCACGCAACTGACGCAAACACCCCGCCCCCATCAATACGAACGAGCCCGCCAACGCGCCGTGCCCCAGCGCCAGATTCTGCCTGAGAATCTCAGCCGTATTGGCCTCGGCCACATCGACAAAAGCCGAACGCGGGATATCCCTGAAGCCTTCAAGATGGTCAGGCACCAGGCTGAGCAGATGGTAGTCCTGACCAGGAGTCAATGAAGCCAGCCACGGCGTGATGCGCTGCGGCAGGCTGGCACGGTCGCGCCAGGACTCCTTGATTTCCAACATCAGGTGCATGCGCCCGGCGCTTAACTGCAACACTTCATCCAGATGCGGAATCTGCGGCACCGCCGCACGCAGATCACGAAAGCGGGTCTGGGCAATGATGATGTCCGGCCGGTTGAACAGACGGCCGCAATCCGCATCATGATGCACCACCGGCTCGCCATCGCGGGTCAGGTGGATATCCATTTCTGCCCCCCAGACACCCATGTGCAAACACAGCTCGAAGGCTTCCAGGGTGTTCTCCAGCACCAGACCGCGAGGCCCATCACCGTGCGCACCACGGTGGGCTACCAGCCCTACATCCGCACAATTGACCGGCACTCTGCTCTGCGGCGCCCAAGCCCACAGGCGATTTGCCAGGGTGTTGAGTCTGTCAGCGATGGTGGTCATAGACTTTATATGAGTTATTGCCTGTGCTCAGGATATGCCTTTGGAGGGGGAAGTGCTATGTGTGGTTGGTTACCGTGACGGTATTGGCAAGCTGGCTTTATACTCAGAAATTGCAATACTTGGAAAGATATTAATAAATCCTCTCTTTCTCATCTTTCCACCCTGTAAGAATACCTCTAGCGTGTTAGCTAGAGCAGCGACTGAGTGGAAACTGGCTCAATTGTCCATTTTATTTCAGACAATGCCGATCCTCTCGAGCACATCAAATAGTTCCGTGCTATACAACAGGCACTGCGACCTAAATAACAGGGCGGCGGCAAAAACTGAGTGC